>PMBP01000329.1 GCA_003152975.1 Phycisphaerales bacterium
GGGGGATGGGGCCGAGCTTTTTGAGGCCGAGGGCCACAACGGGGGGGCAAGGGATGCCGTGCCTGTGCAGAATGACAGAGGCAATGCAGGCCCGCTGGGCACGGCCGGGAATGAACAAGTGCTTGAGGATGTCCACGAATGAGCGATGCAGGTACTCCTTGAGGATGAGGCGGTGTTCGGCGCCGTGGAAGTTCAAGATGCCGCGAAAGACACGGGCGAAATCGGAGGCGGGGATGGCTTGGACGGGGCCGCGGATACCGTCAACAATTTCCAATTTTCGATTTTCAATTTTCAATTTTGTCTCAACGGACGGATTCAAGGAGATGGGGAATTCCTTGTTCAACCAGAGCTGCCAGCCCTTGAGGCAGAAATGATCGAAATGGTTTGAGAGAAGCGACATCGTTGCTGCAAATTATCCGTGGCCGACGATGGCGACGCCGAGTTCGTCGGCGAGTTTGAGGGTGTCGGGCTTGTCGATGAGGATCGTTTTGTCTTTTTCGACGACGAGGCACTTGGCTCCGCTGCGGGCCAGGTCGCGGATGGTGTCGGGTCCGACGCAGGGGACATCGAATCGCAGGTCCTGGTTGGGTTTGGCGGCCTTGAGGAGGGTCCAGCCGCCCTTGCGGCACAGCTCGCCGGCGCGCTGGATCATGCGGGCGGTGCCCTCGATGGCTTCGACGGCGAGGATCTCGCGTTCGCGGACGGCGACGGCCTGACCGATGTCGAGGCGGCCGAGTTCCTTGACGATGGGCCAGCCGAAGTCGATGTCGGCCTGAACGGAGGCGGGGGGGCGGCAGCGAGTCATGACCCCGTCGTGGGCGAGGTGTTCCTTACAATACATAGTCGAATCCTCCAGAATAATCCCGCCGCTGGCCAGCTCGTCGGCGATGGCGCACAGGACCGAGTCATTGCGTTTGTCCTTGTTGCGGAGCCGCCAGTACCAGATACGGAAGGCCCGCCAGTCGGGCAGGTATTTGACGATCCGCCAGGGTGTGTAGATGCGTTTTTTGGAGACGCGGCCGACCATGATGGTGCGGGTTGCGCCGTGGCGGCGAAGCTTGCGGATCCAGGCGCCGGGGCGGGCGATGGGGACGGGGAAAAAGGCATCGACTTCGGCGGCGAGGGCGGGCTCGGCGTTGTCGGCGATGCCCGCGCAGATGACCCGAAGGCCGGCGGCCTTGGCGCCCTGAGCGATGAGAAAGGGCAGTCGGCCCTGGCCGGCGATCAGACCCAGCACGGCGGGGCCGTTCATTCGTTCGTGACCTTGTCGCTGTCGCGTTCGGCGAGCTGCCGCTGGAGCCGACGAATGGCTTTTCGCATCTCGGGCAGTTCGGCGATCAGGGAATAGGCACGGCGGGCGTTGCCGGCTTCGATGGCGGGCGAGCCGACGATGGTGGAACCGTCGGGGATATTGCCGATGACTCCGGCCTGGGCCCCGATGTTGACCAGGTTGCCGATCTTGATGTGACCGACGACGCCGACCTGGCCGCCGAGGACGCAGTGATGGCCGAGCGTGACGGAGCCGGCGACGCCGACCTGCGGGACGAGCAGGCAGTGGGGGCCGATCTTGGTGCCGTGGCCGATGGTGACCATGTCGCCGATCTTGGCGCCGGTACCGATAACGGTATCGTCGAGGGTGCCGCGTTCGATACCGCATCCGGCGCCGATCTCGACATCGTCTTCGAGGACGACGCGGCCGACCTGCGGGATTTTGTGGTGAACGCCTTTGTGGGTGGAAAAGCCGAATCCATCCTCGCCGACGGTGGTGTTGGCCTGGAGGATGACGCGGTTGCCGATGCGGCAGTCGTCATAGACAACGGCGTTAGGATAGAAGAGGCAGTCGTTGCCGATTTGGACGCCGGGACCGATGAAGACGCCGGGGTAGAAGACGCAGTTGTCGCCGACGCGGGCCTCGTCGCTGATGGTGACGAAGGGGTGGACCTGGCAGTTTTGGCCGAGAACGGCGGTTGCGGCGATGTTCGCGGCGGGACTGACGCCGATTTTTTTGTGTTCGCGGTGGCCGTACAGGGCGACGACGATCTGCATGAAGGCATAGTAGGGGTCTTCGACGATCAACTGGGAGGTGGCGATGTCGGCCTGGACGGCGAGGATGACGGCGCCTGCGGAGGTGGTTTTCAGTTGCGGCTCGTACTTGCGGTTGCTGAAGAAAGTGATATCGGAGGGGCCGGCCTTGTCCAGAGTCCCGGCGGAGACGATGACGAGATCCGCGTTGCCGTGGACCCGGCCGCCGACATGGTTGGCCAATTCACCCAGCGTTTTTCCCTGCATAAGTTCCTCGAAAGAATTATCTATCCGTGCGGATTGTAACCGATGATCGGGGATTCGTCAATCGGCAAGCCGTTGCAGGGCGGCCTGGGCGGCCTTTTGGACCGACTGTGGATCGGGGCGGGTGAAGGTTTCGAGGGATTCGGCCAGGATGCGAACATTCGGGCCGATGGGCTGATAGAGGGAAGGATTGGATGGGCCGAACAGGACCAGCGAGCGGAGGCCGAGTGCCGCGGCCAGGTGGGAGACGCCGCTGTCGTTGCCGATGAAAAGGTCCGTACAGCAGAGCAGTTGCAGGGATTCGGTGATCGTCAGATCGGACAGGACTATACCGGCTGATTGGAGTTGGCGAATCTGGTCCGGCGAGAAACGCTCGCGTTCGGCGGGGCCCAGAAGGAAGGCAACCTGCAGGCCGTTTTGTTTGAGGATGGCGGCCAGGGCGGTGAAGTTGTCGAGCGGCCNNATGGCCGAGCCGCCGCTGCCGGGGTGGAGGATGGCGAGTTTGGCCTGCGGATCCAGGCCGGCGGAAACGAGGAGCTTGCGGCCGGCGTCGGTGTCTTCGGGTTTGGGGTGGACGGTCCGGAGGGGGTGGGTCCACGGCTGAAATTCGAAGGCGCCGCCGAGGGTCTGCTGGAACTGGCGGACATAGAAATCGCTGACATGCTCGGCGGAGTCGGCCGGGGGCAACAGTGGAAGGAAGGCGATATCGGCGGCCTGACGGCAATTGACGGCGAAGATCAGGTTACTCTCGAAGTCGGGGTGATTGTGGCCGAGAAAGCTGACGATCCAGTCGTAGCGGGCCAGAGCCGACACCAGCGCGTCGCAGTCGTCAACGCTGAACGCATTTTCTTCGACGAAGAGGCGATGGAATTCGACGGAATCGATGGAACGGAC
>PMBP01000231.1 GCA_003152975.1 Phycisphaerales bacterium
TGTAGGGGCACACGGCGTGTGCCCATTATTTCATTGGGCCGACGCCGTCCGCCTCTGCTAAATTTACCGCAAGAATCGTGATTTTATCGGACGCTCATTTCTGACAGAGAGACCTTATGTCATCCCGGCGAATNNATTCCCGCGAAAGCGGGAATCCACTCCGTTTGTCCGCCTCAACCTTGACAGATGTCCTCCTCTCGGCGATACTATCCTGAGAAATTATTCGCCGGGACTGCCCCGCCGATAATTGAGACTCCAACGAGGATCACGATGACTCCTGACAAGCTGCAGCCGACGCAGACGGATGTTGTGATGGCATTCCGGTTCACCGGTCAGGACGAGTGCGAACTGATCAACGGCGTTACGGCCCTGGAAGGATTGGGCCAAACACGGGCGCTGTTTTTGCATCGCTGCCTGGAACTGACACTGGCCGAACTGAAACGCTCCGAGCCGTCCATCGCGGCCAAAGTGATGGGTCCCTTGTTCCGCCTGCGCGTCTGCCCAAAGGTGCGGCGGCTGGTCGAGTTGATGCCGCACGAGATTCACTTCCAGTCGGACCTGCTGGATTTTGCCCCCGCTGACCTGTCCGCACGCGAATCCCTGGTGATCGGCCTGTTGTCGATCGGTCTGGTTCACCGCATGAACGCCGACTGGCACATCACTCGCCTGTTGCGATATGCCCTGCGATTCTATCTGGTCCACCCGGATATCCAGAAGGCCTCGATCGATCAATTGCGGTCGTTTGCCCCTCAACCCGACATCGGACCCTGGGCGGCGGCGATCGAACGGGCCGAGGACCTGCTGCGAATCGAGCAGTTTTGGAAGGAGTTCGGCCAGTGCGATGCAATTGTCGAGGTGTTCGGCCTAGTTCATCACTCCTCCGAATATGCGGCCGGACGGCTTCCGGCGATCCTCCAAAAACGGATCGACGAATCCAGCCACGCCGGATCCTTGTCGCCGCAGGCGGCACAAGGTTTGTCGCAACCCCATCGGCTGTTCATCGACAACGGCTCTCTGGTGATCGTATACGACCTGCACCCGCAGGTCGCCCAGGTCATCCGTATCGCCGGCGAACATTGGCTCGACTGCTATGCCTGCCCCGAGGCCTGCACGCGGGTTCACTTCAAAAACCTCCGCACGGATATCTTCCACGATACCGGCCCCTACCTGCAGACCTGGCTGACCCGCCTCAACGCCTACCACCAGGACCCGGCTCTCGGCGAGTTGTCCCGGATGCTCATCAGCGGCCATCTGCACACCGTCCACGCCGCCCTCGATGAACTGCGGTCCCGCATCGGCAAAGAGGAAAACCGATCCGAGTCGCTGCGCCTGCTCTATGCCACGCTGTATTACTGGTTCCACTCCAACAAGGGAGTCAGCCGTTCGATTTGTTTGCGGGTCAGCAATCTGCTCGAAGATATCCTGACCGAACGGCCCGGGTCGTTCCCGCCGGGCCGGGTCAACCGGTGCTATTTCCGAGGCGAGCCGCCGATTATTCGCGTCCGGTTGCGCCCCCCGGGTCGCGTGGAGGTTTCCGATATCCGCGCCCGCGTCCAGTGGTCGGTCAACGGTGTCTCGAAACACCCGGTCGCCATGGTCCGCGTTGCCGAAGTGGATACTTCGGATACCTTGTATTTTGAAACACATCTGCCGTCCAAGAACGGGTGGATTCATTTTTCCGTCCAAATCTCGATGGACGGCGGCCACACATGGGACTTCGAAAAATTCGACGAAAACTCGCACGGCCTCCTCAAACGCATCGCCGACGAACGCGGACAGCGGGTCCTCAGTCTCTATGCCGATGCCTTCAACCTCAAGCTCGACGCCACGCTGCGTCCCGTCTATGACCCGACCGGGGCGTATGTCTATGGCTCGTTCGACGAACTGGCCGCCCAACTGCCCGAGATCCGCAAGGAGGGCTACACCCGCATCTATCCGCTGGGGGCTCTGGAGCTCGGCTGGGCGGGCGAGGCCGGGCCGGACCCGTCGGTCTTTTCGATCTACGACGGCCGGACTATTCGCCGCGACCTCGGCGGAGTCGAAGGCCTGCTGCGATTGAAACAGAAGGCCGACGAGCTCGGCATGAAAATCCTGCTGTGCGTGCTGTCGCATTTTGCGCGGGCGTTCCACAGTTGGCCCTACGAGTTGCCGGTCTATATCGTCGGCCCCGACGGGCAACTGACCCGCCGCGCCGGTTGGGACGGCCACTGGGATGAATGGCTCGACAGCTTCATGGTCAACATGCGCGACCTGGACAACATCGAGTACCTCGTCTCCATCGGCCAGGAACTCACCGAGCTGGGTTTCGGGCTTCGCGTGGATGTCGGCCACGGCTTCGACACGGTCTTCCCGATCCGCCAGGATCTTCCGGATACGACGCGCCTGTTCGGCCAGGTCACCGTCAAAGGGTTCGAGCCGGTGGATCTGCGCGGGACCAACGAGCCGAATGTCCCGCTGCTCTACATGTGCTACCGCATCCAGAAGGCGGTGCCCGGCGCCCTGATCGCCTACAGCGAACAGTGGCACGGCAACGAAGTCCGGATGCTCAAGGCCTGCACGATCCCCTACAATTCACTGATTAAAAACCTCGAAAATATCCACAGCGGCCAAGCTGTCGAGGCCCCGCTGGGTCTCAATGCCAACCTGACCTATCTCGGCGGGATCTACCGTCGCTACGGCGGGCAAACCCTGTCGCTGTTCAACACCCACGACGAGGAATCGCCGGCCAGCAACTACCAGAACATGATCTGGCCGGCCGCGGCCCTGCTGGCCCTCGGCAGCTACGGCCCGCTGATGTACCACATCAGCCGGTTGCCGGGGCCGGAGTTCGGATCCTTTTCCAAGCGATTCGACGCCGCCTACACCGAATGCTGGAAGCACTGGGTCAACAACCGCTTCAGCCATCCCTGGCAGGAGGAAAACCAGGCCCGCGAAAAAATCCTCCGCAACTATCCGTACCTCCGGGGTTTCGGCGCCTACCTGCGGCGGCTGTTCGCGTTTATTGATGAACATCCCGTTCTCACCAAGGGAACGCTGGTCCCGTTGGCCACGCACAACGGCCGGATCGCCGCGTTTCTGCGGTGCCTGCGGGACCGCAAGATGCTGTGCGTCTTCAACTTTCCCAATCCGTATTCCGAAGGCCAGCAGGCCGTCGCACGGCCGTTCAGTTTACTGTTCCGCGATCCGGCCGGCGGCCAGCTTCTCGGCGGCATCGATCCCGACCAGGTCTATGAACTCCGCGAACGGTACAACAACACCGAAGGCAAGATGAAGTTCGGCCAAAAGGAATTCTGGTCCGGCCACGAGCTGGCCCATCTGGGCTTCGGCGGCGTGCTGCCCCCGGTCTCCACGCGGGTCTTCGAGATCCTCGACAAGGAACATTCCGTGCCGGAAAAGCAGGTCCTCTTCGACTCCTTCCGCCGCTATTTCCGCTACGGCAAGGCGGACCGACCCCGGCATTGTTATGTGGCCACGGTCTTTGCCGATTGCTGCTATCCCGAGCACCCCGACTTTCAGCGCTTCGGCGAACGGTTCACGCTGCTGGCCCATTGGATCCACGGCGAGGCCCAGTTCGGCGCCGCTTCGCTGGGAACCGTCTTGGCGGAAATCAGTGACAAGAACCCGCCCATGCGGGACATCGTGATTCAATTCCTGATGCGGGTCGCCGTTAATGAGGCCGACCGGTTTGATGCCGATGTCTGCCGGTCCGCCGTCGATATCCTCCAATCCATCAACATCGGCACCATCGTGCTGGTCTCGCCCGAATCCAAGTTCAGCGGCGCCTCCGGCGGCGTGGGCCTCTACACCACCGACATCGCCGACACCCTCAGCGAGCTGGGCTTCCATGTCGTGCTCGTCACGCCCCTGTACGAAAGCAACCGCGAGTACATCCACACCCACTTCGCCCCGCAGTTCGACGGCTACCAGTTCACCGTGCGGTTCCCCGACTTCGACGACCACAACCAGTCGATGCTGCCGGGCTCCACCGTCGATGTCGTCAACATCCTGCGGTCCCACCTGGTCCGCAGCAAATACGGCAAGCGATCGCGCATCGATATTCTATACCTGGAAAACTCGAAATATCTCGACCGGCCCTACAGCGGCACCACCGCCGAAGACAAAATCCGCCGCGCTCGCATCCTCTCGCAGGGGGCGCTGGAGGCCTTGCGGAGCTACAATTATTACCCGTCGATCATCCAGTCCAACGAATGGCCCTGCTGGCTGACGGCGGCGTACCTGACGACCTGGAAGGAATTTCGCGAGGATGTGCACTTCGCCGGGACCAAGGCCGGCAGCATCATGCACAACCCGCATCCCTCCTACGGGATCGTTCTCAACGAGGCCAACCCCGTCAAGCGGCATTATTATTGCTGGGTGATGGGTCTGGATCCCAATCACGACTACGACCTGGCCGTCAACCGCGCCAGCCCCGACGGACACCCGATCGAAATGATGCACACCATGCTCAAGACCAGCCACTTCATCGGCACCGTCAGCAAGGCCATGAAAGAGCGGATGATGCGCGAGACCTGGCTATTCGGCCACGCCCACGACTTCGCCGAAAAAGACCGGGCCGGCCTGTTCTTCGCGCGGCGCAACGGATTTAACATGGCCGCCCGTCAGCGATTCTGGTTCGGCTCGCGCAAGAGCATCATCGAGACTTGGCAACCGGCGGCCCGACGGCGGCTCTTCTACAAATACTACGCGGCGAAAAAGACCTCCAAGCTGGATCTCCAGAACGAAACGAATATCCGCCTGACCCCCGATGGCCCCGGTAAGGACCATGTGATCTTTTCCATGCTGCACCGGATCAGCAAGCAAAAGGGATTCGAGCTGCTGGTTGATTGGAAGGTCTATACCAACGGCCCCTGGCGCGATGTCCGCTGCGAGGAATGGAACATGGGCGGTCCGACCGTGCTGGAGTTTTTCCTGCAGAGCGATCCGCGGATCCAGTTCGTCATCTGCGGCCGCGTCGAGGACAGCCCCGACGGTCGCCGCTTCGATATGCACCTGCGGCGGATCGCCTCCCGCCAGGACCTCCGCGGCCGATTCGCCTATTACCCCGAAGGCAATCTCAATCCAGCCCTGTACCGCAATGTCTATGTCGGGGCCCAGTACTTCGTAATGCCTTCCGGCGGCGAAGTCGGAGAACCCTGCGGCATCAGCCAGCAGGAAGCCCACGCCNNACGCCGGCGGCACGCCCGTCGTCGCCCACCATCAGGACGGCCTGCAATACACCGTATCCGATAGCGACTTCGGCGATCGCGAGAATCCAACAAACGGGGTCAAATTCAGTGGATTTACCGGCCAGGCCCTGTTGGATGCCCTGCTCGACGCGGTGGAGATCTATTTCTCCGGCCAGCGCCGCAACTATCGCGACAGCCACGGCCGCCCGAAAAAATTGGACTACGACGATATGGTCTTCAACGCCTTCGCCCGCGACCACCGCTGGATCCGCCCGCTGCGGGATTATGTCGCGATGTACACCCATGTCCTCGGCGCCCGGCTCCCGGATCATCTGGACGCCCTGCGTATCCTGGAAGAAACCGCCGGGGT
>PMBP01000171.1 GCA_003152975.1 Phycisphaerales bacterium
GTCTGGTTCCACGACATCTTCCGCCGCGACGGCAAGCCGTATCGGCCGGAGGAGGTTGCGCTGATTCGGCAGTTGACGAAGAAGCAATAGGAGGAGGAAATCAATAATCAAATCTCAAAAATCAAAATGACCTATCAAAATGCAAAATGAAATCTGGATTTCGGGCTTCTATTAACCGAATGAATAGAAGAATCCCATCTTCGGATGACAATAAAATGTCAGGCCGACATGTAGCTAAGGGATTCTGGTGGCAACGATAATTCGTCCATTGATGATTCGAAAGGATAATCATGCGGAAGGATAGCGAGCAGTTTTTGAAGGAGTTGTTGGAGGCGCCGAGTCCGTCGGGATTTGAGCAGCCGGCGGCGAAGATTTTTCGCGCGCGGATCAAGGGCCATGTGGATCAGCTCATCCACGATGTGCACGGCAACACGCTGGGTGTGCTGAACCCGGATGCGGCGTTTAAGTTCATGCTGGCCGGGCATATTGACGAGATCGGCCTGATGATCACGCACATCGACGAAAAGGGGTATCTGTTTGTCGCGCAGATCGGCGGGATGGACCCGGCCCTCTTGGTCGGCCAGCGGGTCAAGGTAATGACGGAGAAGGGCGAGGTCTTCGGTGTCATCGGCCGCAAGGCGATCCACCTGATGAAGCCCGACGAGCGAAAGAAGTGCGTCGAGATGGAGAATATCTGGGTGGATATCGGCGCGGGCAACAAGAAGGAGGCCCAGAAGCTGGTGGCCGTGGGCGACCCGATCGTGGTCGATGTGCCGTTCCGCCGGCTGGGCAAGGACAAGATCGTCTCACGGGCGATGGACGACAAGGCCGGCGCGTTTGTTGTCGCCGAGGTGCTGCGGGAGTTGTCGAAGAAGAAGCTGGCGATCAGCGTGGTTGGCGTGGCGACGGTGCAGGAGGAGATTGGCCTGCGCGGGGCGATCACCTCGGCCTACAATGTCAAGCCGGATGCGGGGATTGCGATCGATGTGGGGTTTGCGTCGGACCATCCGGAGACCGACCCCAAGCAGATCGGCGAGTGCAAGCTGGGCAAAGGGCCCAACCTGCACCGCGGGGCGAACATCAATCCGATCCTCGAAGCGGATCTGGAGCAGACGGCCAAGCGGCTGAAGATCCCGGTGCAGGTGACGGCCTGCCCGCACGGCACGGGCACCGACGCCAACGCGATGCAGCTTTCGCGCGGCGGAGCGGCGACGACGCTGGTGAGCATCCCCAACCGCTACATGCACACACCGGTGGAGGTGCTGAGCATCGCGGACTTGGATGCGATTATTCGGCTGCTGGTGGAATTTCTCAGCAAGCATCCGGCCAAGAGGGACTATCGACCCTGAAATTGAATATTGACAATTGTATATTGAATATTGACTGATTTGAAAGTTCATTCGGCTGACGAATCGTTTCTGAAACAAGAAACCCCCGGTAAAATTCACCGGGGGTTTTGGGTTTGATGGAGAACATGGATCCGGATCAGGGCTGGCTCAGCCACGACCCGCCGAGGATGACGAAGTCGAGCATGTTGACGACGCCGTCGCCGTTGACATCGGCTGGGCAACCGGAACAGGCCTGCATCCATTCGGCGGCGACAGCCATCAGGTCGGCCAGATCGACGGCGGGAGAGCCGGCGATGTCGCCGGGCACAAGGGGCTGCCAGGCCGGCCGCGGATAATCATGTCCTTCGCGGATTCGCCAGTCGGCGGGATCGCCATCAATGGAGGCGGCGTCGAAGTCCCAGCCGGCGGCGGTGAAGTTCGCTTTCCGCATCATCTCGGAGGTGGTCAGGCCGGTGCCGGCGCCACCCCAGGGAAGACCAATACCGCTGGCCTCGATATCCCAGAAGGAGCCGATGACGGAACCGCCGGCGTAACCCACGATTCCGCCAACACCAAGACCGGTGCCCGTGAATGACATCGATGCGGTGCTGTATGAGTTTTGAACCTGACCACTGGACAGGAATCCGACCAGTCCGCCGACGCCGTAGTAGTTCGTGCCGACCGAAATCGAACCAAGGGCACAGGAATTTTCAATGATCGCGGGCTGCACATAGCCCGCCAGGCCGCCAATATGCTGGGTGTGCTGGCCGCAATCGATCGCGCCGGCGGCAACCGCGTGGCGGATCGTTCCATCGGCGATGAGGCCGACCAGGCCGCCGATGTATACGCCGTTGATGCCGCTGGAGATGTTGACGCGGGCGGCGCAGTTCTCGATGAGGCCATAGTGCCAGTCGCCGACCAGACCGCCGACATTCTCAAACGAATCCGCGGCGGAGACACGCCCGGCGGTGATAGTCCCGGAGACGACACACAGAGAAATTTGGCTGTTGAACATTCCGCCGACCAACGCGCCGAGATTTCGGTTGCCGCCGAAGGCGGTGATCGAGACATTGTCCATGCGGAGATTCCGGATCGTGGCGTAGTCGGCCTCGCCGATCAGGCCGAGGTAGTCGCCGCCGTCTTCGGTGACGATCGTCAGGTTGGAAATCGTGTGGCCATGACCGTCGAAGGTTCCGGTGAAGGCAACGCCGTCAAACATTTTGATTTCCGAAGGATCGTTATCGGGGGCGATCGGGGCCCTATCGAAGGTGTGGCCGCCCAGGTCGATGTCGGCCGTCAGGACAAAACTCTTGTCCCAGTCTTCCGGGGTATCGGAAAGGAAGAGCAGTTTCTCAACGGAATCGATCGTGTAGGGATTGCCGGGCGTTCCGCCGCCGGCGCCGTATCGGAAAGCGACCAGTCGCGGGTAATCGGCGCCATCCTGGATCATCCACACGGCCGGAGTGTCGTCGACGGAGGACGGATCGAAGTCCCAGCCGGCATCGACGAAAGTCGATCGCTGCATCATTTCGCCGGTACCCAAACCGATGCCGCCGGCGCCAAATGAAATGCCGCTGGCCCAGATATCCCAGAAGGAGTCGGAGACGGCTCCATTGTTGCTCCCAACCAGTCCTCCCAGAGCAGCGTTATTGTTGCCCCGCTCGATCAAACAGGCGCTGTAGCATCTCACAATCGAACCGAAATTGTAGCCGACCAGCCCGCCGGAGTAGCTGCGGGAGTTTCCGAGAATCAGAGAACCAACGGAACACGAATCGGTCATATCCCCGTAGAACAGGCCGACCAATCCGCCGGCGTAGTTGCCCCCATCCGGAGCCAGGACTCCCGAGGTCGTGGAGCATTGGTCAATCGGGCCGTACATATTCGCGCCGACCAGGCCGCCGACTCCCTGGAATCCGGTCACCATGCCGCTGGTCTGGCAACGCACGATGCCGCAGTATCCCTGAGAACCAACGAGACCCCCGACAAAGAGCGATCCTTCAACCTGGGCCGTGCTGATGCTATCCTCGAGGGAGACGACGGCCGGACTCGAGTCGCACTGGGCATAGCCCACAAGCCCGCCAATGCTGTAAGTCGAAAGACTCGACAAATCACAGGAAACCAGGCCGGAACTGGAGCATCCCGACACGCGAGTATTGTTCATGTATCCAGCCAAGGCGCCGACATAGTAGCTCAAAATGCCACCGGCGACGATATGGGCATTCTCGATGCGGAGGTTACGGATGGTTGCGTTGTTGAGGTAGCCGAACAGGCCGAGGTAGTCGGAGCTGACGGAGTTGTCGATCGTCAGGTTCCGGATCGCATGGCCGTTGCCGTCGAAGACGCCCGAAAAGGGAGTGCCCTGGAATTCGTCGGTGTCATCGTCGATGTCGGGGGCGATTGGGGCCTTGTCGAAGGTTTTCCCGATCAGGTCGACGTCGGCCGTCAGGATGAAATGCTTGTCCCAGTCGGCGGCTGTGGCGAACAGGTGAAGCAATTCGGCGACGGCAGCGATCTGATACGGATCGTCCAGCGTACCTTTTCCGCCGCTGTAAGTGGCCTGGGCCGGAACATACCAGACCAGAGTCGGGTAATCAACGCCGTCGATCTTCCAGACGGCGGGCGTGCCGTCGATGGCTTGGGGCTCGAAGTCCCAGCCGACATTGATGAATTCGTCGGCGGTTTGCATCTGGGCGGTCGTCAGGCCCGAAGCGTCGGAGGGGTCGCCTGTCCAGCCGGCGACTTGGCTGTCATAGAAGCAGGCGCTGACGCTTCCCTGCGACTGGCCGACAAACGCGCCGACATAATCCTGAACATAATCGCGGAGCGTGATCGTCGAGGCGCTATAGCATCGGTCGATACCAAAGCTGCTGCCGACAAACCCGCCGATATAGGAACTACCGGAATGGACATAGATGGCGCTGCGGGCATACGAATCGGAAATAATCCCGCCATGATAACCGGCCATGCCTCCCAGATATAAGCCGCCATAGAGATTCCGGACGGCCGCGGTGGTAAAGCATCGCTCGATGATTCCCACGCCCGTGCCGACCAGGCCTCCGATTTGCTGGTAGCCCTCTACCGATCCGGTGGAGAAACACTCACGGAGGGTGCAATTCGACTGATATCCGACCAGGCCGCCGACATAGAAGGTCCCGTGGACCTCGACGGAACTGGAGCAGCGATTCACAGTGAGAAATTCCCAATACTCGCCTTTGCAGTTGCCGATCAGTCCGCTGGCATACCCGGCGACATCGCCGCCGAAGAGCGGGTCGTAACTGCCGGCATGGATCGTGCCGGAGCTGGAGCAGTTTTGGGTCAGGCCCAGATTCTGGTAGCCGATCAGGCCGCCGATGTACAAGGAATCGCCGCCGAGAGCATCGATGAGAACCCCGTTGAGGGACAGGTTCTGGATCGTGGCACCGTCTGCGTATCCGAACAGGGCGAGAAAGTCACCGCCGGTCGTGTTGGAAATGGTCAAGTTGGAGATTGAATGGCCGTTGCCGTTAAAGGTCCCCGAAAAGGAGATACCCTGAAAATCGTCGGTGGCGTCATCGGTATCCGGGGCAATCGGGGCCTTATCGAAGACGGTCCCGGCCAGATCGACATTGGCGGTCACAATAAACGATTGTGTCCAGTCGTCGGGGGAATTGGACAGCAAGATCAGGTCATCTTTGGTCGCGATCTGCCAGGGATTGGCGGCCGTGCCGTCGCCGCCGCCGTACCGTTCCAAATCCGGTTGCCAGGCCAGGGTCGGGTAGCTGGATCCTTCCGAAGTCATCTTCCACACGGCCGGATTGCCATCGGTATCCGTAAAATCCCATCCGGCGCCGGCAAAAGTCGCCTGCATCTTCATATCGGCCGTGGAGTTGCCAGTGCCCATAGCGCTGGTCCAGGTGTTGGCTGTTTCGCCGTCCCAGAAGTTGGCCGTATCCTCGTAGGTAACGCCATGACTTCCGTAGGTCCCATCCGTGTAGGCCTTACCACAGAATCCGCCGGACAACATTTCGACGGATATCAGGCCGGTGGAATAGCAACGGATAATCTTGCCCTGTTCATCTAACCCGCACAGTCCGCCGCCGGACCACAATCCGCTGACGGCTCCAGTCGCATAGCAATCGACGATGGTTCCCAAATTATGGCCGTTCAGGCCGCCGAAATAATATTGCCCGGTGACGGCGCCGGTCGCGTAGGATTGGCTGACCGTGCCCCAGTTTTGGCCGCACAGGCCGCCGACATTGTAGGATGACTCTGCAACGGTATTGCTGACCGTACTGGTCGCATAACAATGCTGGATCGTTCCCGCCGAACTGGTGTACGCGCCGTTGTTCCCGCACAGGCCGCCCAGGTCGGATTGGCCGTTGACGGCGCCGGTTGCAAAGCAATGGCTGATCGTTCCCGACTTATTGTCTCCACACATGCCGCCGACAGAATATCTCCCGCTGAAGGTCCCCATCGCCGAACAGTTTGTGATCGTGCCGTCATTGGCGCCGCACACGCCGCCGATGTACTGGGAACCCGTCCCGCCGGTGATGGCCGCATTTTCCACGGCGAGGTTTTCCACGACGGCGCCGGCGCCCAGATATCCAAACAGGCCCAGATAGGATATATTCTGGTCCCAGGGTTTGATCGTCATATTCGAGATTTTATGCCCGTTTCCGTTGAATCGGCCGGTAAAAGAGATACCCTGAAAAACATAACCATTATACGGCGCGATGATCGACCACTGAAAACTGCCGTCGGTGTTCGAACCCCGTCCGGCCAGATCGATGTTAGCGGTCAAGATGATGGCCTTGTCCCAGTCGGCCGGGGAATTGGACAGCAGGAGCAGCTCGTCAACGGTCGCGACCTGATACGGATCGCCCGGGATTCCGGTCCCGCCGGAATATCCGCCCGCTCCCGTTTGCGTCCAGACAAGGAGCGGATACCCCGTCGATATCATCCACACAGCCGGGTTTCCGTCGTCATTGGAAAAATCCCAGTTCTCGTTCCATCCCGGTGCACTGGTGAAAGTAGGGCGGTTCATCATTTCGCCGGTTGTTCTGCCATACACATGCGAAGAGGAACCGGAACCCACTCCGATGGTCTGCTTGCTGGTGTCGGTGTCCCAAAACAGGGACTTAAATGCCGAACCAGCACCCACATACCCCAGACATCCGGCAACGGCCGTGCTCCCGGCACCCGCCGTGATCAGGCCCGCGCTGTAACAACGATCGACATTACCACTACTATTGGCGCCAATCAGTCCGCCGATGTTGCGCGAATTGGGGCCGGCGGAAATGTTGCCGGTGCTGTAGCAATCCGAAATCGCATACTCGGCAAAGCTGGAATTGTGGTAGCCGACAAGCCCTGCCAGATTGAGATTTTTATTACCGCCGGTAATGGCGCCGGTGCTGAAACATCGTTGAATCGTCCCAGCGCTACAGGCGCCGACCAGGCCGCTGATATCCCCGCAATCATTGCCTGCCGTGATCGAAACCGAACTGCTGCACTGGCTGATCGTCCCCCAATCCTGCGAGCCGACAAGGCCTGCGACGCTTTGACTGCCGTTACACGCGGTAATGGTTCCGGAGCTGGAGCAGTTGGTAACCGAGCCCTGATACATTTCTCCGACCAGGGCGCCGACATACCAGCTCAACACATCGGAAATGGTGATGTTGACATCGACAAGGCGGAGATCCTTGATCGTGGCATAGCTGGTATTGCCGAATAATGCGATGTAACGAAAGCCCGTGGCGCTATGGATGGTCAGGTTGCTGATGCGATGGCCATCGCCGTCAAAAGTTCCTGAAAACAGGGTCCCATCGAAATTACCCTCGATGCCTTTTGTGATCTCATGGGCGATCGGGGAATTGTCGAAGGTCAGGCCGGCCAGGTCGATGTCGGCCGTCAGGATAAAGCAACTGCCCCAGTCGCCCGACGCCGTGGTCATCGCCAAGAAATCGTCCTTCGACGCGATCTGAAACGGATCTTCCGGCGATCCGGTCCCGCCGGTATATCCTGCCGCCAATGAGGAAAGAAGGGATAGACACACCACCACCATGAGGTAATTTCTGATCGTTTTCATCGTTTAACCCAGCTCCGAATTCAGTGCTAATTTGGACTCAAACCCTTGCTACGAATACAGTTAGATCATTATATAAAACCCGAAGCCCCAAGTCAAGAACGAAGGCACCCAAACCCGTCGTTAACCCATATTTGTTTCGTGAAATCCCATGGTATTGATCGGTGTTTTTGGGTGAATATCCGACCCGGCGACACCTTTTTTGAGGGGGATCGCCGATTTAATCCTTGCATTTTATCGAC
>PMBP01000533.1 GCA_003152975.1 Phycisphaerales bacterium
ATGAACGGCTTCGAGTACCAGGCGGCGGGCCACATGATCTGGGAAGGCCTGGTGCAGGAAGGTCTGGCCGTCACGCGGATGCTCCACGACCGCTACCACGCCTCGCGGCGGAACCCCTTCAACGAGGTCGAGTGCGGCGACCACTACGCCCGCTCGATGGCCAGCTACGGCGTCTATCTGGCAGCCTGCGGCTATCGCTATGACGGCCCGGCCGCGACGCTCGCCTTCGATCCGCGGCTGTCGCCGGACAATTTCCGCGCGGCTTTCACCACCGCGCAAGGCTGGGGCAGCGTCAGCCAGAAACGCCAGGGCGGAAAGCAGTCGATGGCCGTAAATCTTCGTTGGGGCTCGCTGCGTTTGCGATATCTTTCCTGCGGTATTGCTGACAATGCTAAGGTCGGCCGTATCGTCGGTCGCATCACTTCGGGGATCATCGCTCAATCGATGGAATTCACGCTCAAGCCATCTTTCAAGATCAGCGGCAAAGAAATGGCGATCAACCTCGAGAAGGAACTGGTCCTCCATGCCGGCCAGACGCTGGATATTGAAATCGCATAATCACAACGGCCACAAATTTCGATGATGCTGAATCCCCGTGGCGGCAAACAATGGAAGTCCGGATTCAGTAGGTAATAACGAAACCTGTATAACGCGGGTCCGCCGGGGCCTCGTTGATCTGCGTGTCCTTGATGTAGCCCTCAAACGAGTCCTGGATATCCGCCAGGCACTCGTCGATGTCCGCGGGATTGCCCTGCACGAACATCTCCACCGACCCGTCGCCCAGGTTGCGGACGAATCCCGTCACCTCGAATCGACAGGCCGATCGATGGGCGGTGTAGCGAAAGCCCACACCCTGGACCCGTCCCTTGAAGACGACCTGTTTGGCCATGGGAACACCCATTTATAGCGTACATTCGTAGGTGTCGTACACGATTCCCCGACCCCCGAACCCTTCCTTCTGAAAGATCAGATTCTCGTTGAGGACCTGTCCGCCGTTTTCCGTCGAGGTGCCGAACTCAAAAACGGGAATGGCGGCGTACACCCCGTTCATCAGGCCGTCGAACAGCAAATCCAGCGCCCCGGTTTGCCGGCCGATTTCGCTGGACGCGATGTATTGCACATGCACGACCTTCCCCGTCAGATACAGCACCGCGCCGGACACCATCCGATTGTCCTTCATAGCGACATGCAATTTGATGTTCGCCGGAAAGCGATGATGCAACATCTCGATCTGGTCCCGGGAGTGTACCGGTTTTCTCCCAAATCGTGAATCCAGCGCCTCGCTCAGAATCTCCCAATACGCCCCCCAATCCTCGCTTTCCCGAACCGTAATATCGAATTGTTTTGCCTTGCGAATCCCGCCTTTCCGCGATTCGATCAGCGGGATTGTCCTCGGCCGGACGATCGCCGACGAAATCTGCCGGGAAACCAACCGGGCCCCGCATCGAAACAAAGCATACAAATCCTCTTCGGCCGGAATCACATGATAAATCGCGGGAACCGGCTTATAGACCATCATCGAGCAGCCCTGCCCCCGCATGATGTCCCCGAGCCGTTCAAGGATCTCCAGCATATCCCGGGTCAGGATATGCTCGGTGCTGATCACGCCCCCATAGGTCAGGCCCTGATGCGAATAAAAAGTCCCCCCGTCGCGATTCCCCGGAATCACCGCCTCCAGCTTCCCGTGTTTCATCACCAGAAAGGAGTCGTCCTGGAAGTGGTCGGCATGATAGTCCATGTACTGCCGATGGAACAGGAATGTGCCGTTGCGGGACCGCCCGACCAACGCATTCCATTCCTCCTGACGATTCGGCGAATAGCGGACCAGCTCAATCATTCCGGCCTCCGCCGCAATCGGAACGACAACAGACGGACCGTTTCCGGACATTCACGAAGATCTCCGAACCCAGGCCCGGCATGTGTTTTTCCATGCCGTACAGCCCTTCCAGCATCCGCTCGGTCATCAGGCCCGAATCCAGCAGGGTCTGCATCTGGGCATGAGTAAACGGCTTGATCAGATAGGATCCGTGCTCGATCACCTCGAAGCCCTGCCCCGTCACCGCGGCCCGCAACCGTTCCAGATCATAGACCGTGTGGTGCTGAAGCTGAAGGTTCAATTCGGATTTCTGGAATTCGTTTGGGATCAACCCCATTTCCACCGCCAGCAGGCGATGAAACGACTGGGCATTGGGCACATTGATGTGCACCACCGTGTCGGGCCGGCACAGACCGTACAGGGTCGCCAGGATTTCGTCCGGGTTGGCGACCTCGTGAAGCATGCCGCTGAGCAGAATGAAATCGAACGATTCCTCCGTCAGCATCCCCCGGACCGACTCCAGCAAGCCCTGGATCACGGTGATGTCCCGGCCGGGTTTCGTCTGGCGATCCGCCATCGCTTTGGAATAAAAGGTCTCGCCCGGCTCCACCACAACCAGTCGCTTGTATGAGTCGATCTCCAGAAAAATCGACTCCAAGCCGCAGCCCACTTCCAGCATGGTATCATGTATATGCAGGGATAGAATGTCCAATATTTTCCTCTTACGAAACCGCACCATCCATGGCTCGAACGCCTGTTGGACATACCGCGTCTGGTAATCGTTGATGTCTCGCCTCATCTTCCGTCTCGTAAACCGTTTTGCGCAGCATAGCGATTCAGGGCAAAGCCCCCCGCCTCCATCGCCCGCGAAAATCCGATCGACCGGCGGAACCCCTCGTACGGTTCGGTCCCGCAACGGGCTGGGTTATTCTAACCACTCCGCGATGAAAAAACCATCCTCCCCTCATCA
>PMBP01000465.1 GCA_003152975.1 Phycisphaerales bacterium
CTGGTCGAATTTTCCAAAGTATATGCTGATCGAGATCGAAAGGGCTTGGAATTTGGATTTCACCAAATACGGAACGGTTCGAACCCTGCCGATGGTCTTGGATGGGATCGCCAAGGTGGCGTATAAGGTTTGCCAGAATGATGTACAGGCCGGCCAGATGCTCAAGGTGGAATATTTCAATTCCTCATTGTGGCAATGGCAACCGCTGGAGAGTATTTCCTCCAATGGCGTTCAAACCAACAATTTTGTTTTGCACGAGGCCTCCGTACCGGCCGACGGGATTGGGCCATATTTTGCCGTTCGGTTTTCCGCTTATGGGGACTCCGTTGCGACTCGATCCTGTCGGTGGTATGTCGACGATGTCTCGATCACGGAATTGTCGAACCCGGCCGACATCAACGGCGACAAGAAGGTCAACCTCGAGGACTGGGCCATCTGTGCCGCCGCATGGCTGTCGCAGGAAAGCGATCCGTCTTGGAATCCCGCCTGCAATCTTAAACAACCCCCGGATACCATCATCAACCTCGACGATTTCAAAGTCTGGGTGGAAAACTGGCTCAGAACCTTATAAGAACGGTCTCTTTCGGCTAATAAATCGCGTTTACAACCCATAAATCCTAATTTTCTGGTTTTTATGTGCAACTCAGTTGCGAAAAGAGTAAGATAAATGTAACTGAGTTGCATAAACAGATTGGAATCCGTTCGAGAGACGACATGGAATTACTGATCGAAGCGTTGATTGATACCGGCAAACTGGTCCCGCTGCTGCTGGTGATTTACTTTCTGGTCGGCTTCCTTGAGCACCGATACGGCGACCGCATGGGCGATTTCATCGTCCGCTTCGGCATCTATGGGCCGCTGGTCGGTGCGCTCTTCGGTTGCATCCCGCAGTGCGGCTTTTCCGTCGTCGCCTCGACCCTCTATGTCAAACGCATGATCTCCCTCGGCACGCTCCTGGCCGTTTTCGTTTCGACCTCGGACGAAGCGGTTCCCGTCCTGCTGTCCATGCCCGACAAGGCAAGCATGGTCATTTCGCTCATCGCCCTCAAACTGGTCATCGCCATCATCGCCGGTACCGCCATCGACCTGGTCATTCGCCTCCGCAAGCCCGCCATCACCGCAACCGACTCGCCTGCGGAAAATTCCCCGCACACTGAGGAACACCACCATGGATGCTGTTCGCATGGAGTTGCCTGCCATCGATCCGATCGAAAGCTCCTGCTCATCCACCCGTTGCAGCATACCGCCAAGATCTTCGCCTATCTGCTGGCCCTGACGATCGCGCTAAACTTCGCCCTGGCCCAAATCGGCGAAGAGCGGATCGGCACGATCCTGATGAGCGGAACAATCTTCCAGCCGGTGCTGGCGTCATTGATCGGTCTGATCCCCAACTGCTTCGCCTCGGTCCTGTTGGCCAACCTTTTTGCCAAAGGCGTCATCAGCTTCGGTGCGATGGTGGGGGGGCTCTGCGCGGGAACCGGGCTGGGAGTACTCGTCCTGGCCAAGGAGAACAAGCGATGGAAAGAGTCCCTGTTGATTGTCGGATTGCTGCTGGCCGTCAGCATCACGGCCGGAACGCTTCTGGTATATATAGAGGGATATTAATTCCAATGACCGCCCGGCCCGAACACGACGCCGTTACCATCCTCCAGTCGGCCCGCCTCCGCCGAACGGCGCCACGAATTGCCGTCCTCGAATCGCTCCTGGCCTCCGACGGCCCGCTGACGCAGGAGCAGATCACCGCCCACATCGGCCCCCGCGGCCCCAACCGCGTGACCGTCTATCGCATCCTCGAAAGCTTCGTCGCCGCCGGCGTCGTCCGCCAGGCCTTCCTTCGCGACCGCGCCCAGCACTACGAACTGGCCCACTGCTGCCCGCGCCACCGCGTCCATCCGCATTTCACCTGCACCCAGTGCGGCAAGACCTGCTGCCTGCCCGAGGTCGATCTGCCCATGCCCGCCGCCCCCGTCAACGGCTTTCTCGTCTCCCGCCAGCGCGTCGAGTGGGAAGGCCTCTGCCCCTCCTGTCGTCAATCACCTGCCGCCGATTGATTTTTCTTCTGCGAGGGATAGTCTGAGTACAATAGCCATTAAATGACAAGGGACTACTTGTGTCATTCCCGCCAAAGCGGGAATCCAGAACTTGCGATCGTGTTCAACCATTGTAGAATTGAGCTGGACAGGAAAGGATATCGCATGAAATTCATTGGCTTGCTCACCGGATATATTTTGGCCGTCATCAGTGGAACGCCCGCCGTCGCCCAGGTCTCGCCCTACGGCATCTGCGCCCATGTCTCCCGCGGCGGCGACCACGAAATCGCGGCCCAGCAATTCGCGCGGATGAACGAAGCGGGCATCGGCTGGGCCCGTACCGATTTCGACTGGACCAGTGTCCAGCGATCGCAGGGCGCGGCCTTCGATTTTGCCCGCTTCGACAAAACGGTGCAACTGGCCTCCGAGGCGAAGATCACCATCCTGCCGATCCTCGATTACGACACGCCCTGGGCTCGCCCGGTCATCGACCACCTCGACGACTGGCGAAGCTATGTCCGCGCGATCGTTACCCGCTACAAGGACCAACTGCGGTATTGGGAGGTCTGGAACGAGCCGGACCTCAAGCAGTTCTGGCGTCAGAACCCTAACCCCACCGAGTACGCGATCCTGCTCAAGGCAACTTACGAAGAGATCAAACGCATCGATCCGAAGCTGACGGTGCTGCTCGGGGGACTATCGCAAATTCCCTTCGAGTACATCGAAGGCATCTACAAAGCCGGCGGCAAAGACAGCTTCGACATCATGAATGTCCATCCCTACCGCTATCCCGCCGTGCCCGAGGTCCATCCGCTTGTCGAGGACCTCAAAAAGCTCCGCGAGTTGATGTCCCGCTACGGTGACGCCGCCAAGCCCGTCTGGATCACCGAGA
>PMBP01000460.1 GCA_003152975.1 Phycisphaerales bacterium
CCGACCAGCGGCAACACGGGGATCGCTCTGGCGTTTATCAGCGCGGCACGGGGGTATCGGCTGCTATTGACGATGCCGGAGTCGATGAGTCTGGAGCGTCGCAAGATCCTCAAGGGGCTCGGGGCGGAACTGATCCTGACCCCGGCCGCCGAGGGCATGAAGGGCGCGATCCAGCGAGCCAAGACGATCGCGGCCGAGGACTCGAAGATCTTTCTGCCGCAGCAGTTTGACAATCCCGCCAACCCGGAGATTCACCGTCGGACGACCGCCGAGGAGATCTGGAACGACACCGACGGGAAGGCGGATTTCCTGATCAGCGGCGTGGGGACCGGCGGCACAATCACGGGGGTTGCCGAGGTGATCAAATCTCGGCGGCCGTCGTTCAAGGCGATCGCCGTCGAACCGGCGCAGAGTCCGGTTCTAACGCAGACGCTGGCCGGAAAGGAAATCAAGCCGGGTCCGCACAAAATCCAGGGGATCGGGGCGGGGTTTGTCCCGTCGGTACTGAACCTCAAGATCATCGATGAGGTCATCGCAGTCGATCAGGATGAGGCCATCGCGGCGGCGCGGGATATCGCCAAGACCGAGGGGATCTTTGTTGGGATTTCCAGCGGGGCGGCGTTGTGTGCGGCGCGGATCGTCGCCAGTCGGCCGGAGAACAAGGGCAAGCTGATCGTGACGATCATCCCGAGCTGCGCGGAACGCTATCTGTCGTCGGCATTGTTCGCCGACATTACGGTGTAACCAGGAATTTGAGTTTTTCAACAGGAGCCGACATGAATTTTGCGACCCGCGCGATCCGCGCCGGCCAACAACCCGATCCGGCCACCGGATCGATCATCGTGCCGATCTACCAGACGGTCAACTTTGTTTTTCAGGGCGTGGGCAAGCCCAGCGCGTTTGAATATTCCCGCAGCGCCAACCCCACGCGCCGCGCGTTCGAGCAATGCCTGGCCTCGCTAGAAGAAGGCCAGTACGGCCTGGCCTTCAGTTCAGGCATGGCCGCTATCGATGCGGCTCTATCTATCTTGAAGCCCGGCGATCAAGTCGTCGTGTCGGAGAACCTGTACGGGGGGACCTATCGGCTTTTCGAGTCAGTGTGGAAGCCGCGGGGCGTTCAATTTTCGTATGTGGACGGCACCCGCCCGTCCGCCTTCGCCGAGGCGATCCGGCCGGCAACACGCATGGTCTGGATCGAAACGCCCGCCAACCCCCTGCTGCAACTGGTCGATGTCCGCGCGGTCACCGCAATCGCACACAAACAAGGGGCCGTCCTGGTGGCCGACAACACCTTCGCGTCGCCCTTCTTCCAGCGGCCGCTGACGCAGGGCGTTGACATCGTCGTGCACAGTGCGACCAAGTACATCTGCGGGCATTCCGATGTCGTCGCGGGGGCGATCGTCGTCAACGACCAGCCGTTGTTTGAAAAACTGGCCTTCTATCAGAATGCCGTCGGCGCGGTAGCGGGGCCCTTTGACAGTTGGCTGGGGCTTCGGGGGCTCAAGACGCTGGCGGTGCGAATGAAGCAGCACGAACGCAACGCACAACGAATCGCGGAGTGGCTGGTCGCTGACGGGCGTGCCGCCGGTATACTGTATCCCGGCCTGGCGAGCCATCCGCAACACGAACTGGCCCGCGTCCAGATGGACGGCTTTGGGGCAATTGTGACAGTGCGACTTCGCGGGGGATTAGCTGCTGTCGAACGATTCATCGACGGACTGGAGGTCTTTCTGTTCGCCGAAAGTCTCGGCGGGGTCGAGTCGCTGGTGTGCCATCCGTGGACGATGAGCCACGGGGCTATGAGCAAGCAGGACAAGGACAAGATCGGCATCACCGAAGGCACGCTGCGACTATCAATCGGGATCGAAGACGCCGACGATCTGATAGCTGATCTGGACAAGGCCTTGGCCCGGGTCTGACCGGGGATATATGCGGAAATCGCATTACACCGAGTAGTATCTCGCAAAAGGGTAGCGAACCGCATATAATAGGATAGCGTATCGTGAAATGAACTCTGAAAGGATATCCTATGAGAAACCTAATCGCATTGATGGTCGTAGTGGCCCTGATTGCCGGCTGTGCAAAACCGGCAAAACCGACGAAGACCACGAAGGAACCGGTCAAAGAAAAGGCCGTGGCGACGGCTGCGGCAGCGGCTGAGCAGACGCTCTGTCCGGTGATGGATAAGCCCATCGACAAGCAATACAAGACCGAATACAAGGGGAAAACGGTCTATTTCTGCTGTCCGGCCTGCAAGCCCGAGTTCGACAAGGACCCGGAAAAGTACATCGCCAAGCTGCCGCAGTTTGCAAAGCCGAAATAGTCTCGCAATTTCGTGAAGATTTTAGAGCCCACATTCGGCGCGTTTTCCGGGGGCGGAGAACGGTCGATCGCCGTCTTGATGAGCGGCGGGGTCGATAGCAGCGTCAGCGCGTACCGGCTCAAACAGGCGGGCTGGAGCGTTGTCGGGATTACGATGATCATTCCGATGGCGTGCCAGTCGGGCAAGCGGGCCTGTTGCGGGGCGGACGCGGCGTTTGTCAGCGAGCGGCTGGGGATACCGCATTATTTCGTCAATGTGGCGGAGGAATTCACACAATTCATCGTCGAGCCGTTCCGGCGGGCCTACGCTTCCGGGTACACGCCCAACCCCTGCGCCGAGGGCAATGCGGTCTTGAAATTTCGCCTGTTGTGGGATCTGCTGGAGAAGACCTTCGGGATTGCGCACCTGGCGACGGGGCACTACGCGCGGATTGTGCGGAATGGTCAGGCCCGACTGGCCTGCGCCCAAGACCCGGACAAGGACCAGAGCTATTTTCTGTACGGGATCCCGAAGCGGCGGCTGGGGCAACTGGAGCTTCCAGTGTCGGAGCTGACCAAGCCGCAGGTGCGGGAGATTGCACGGGAAGCAGAGATCCCTGTGGCGGAAAAACCGGAGAGCATGGAGTTGTGTTTTGCCGGGGAAGGCGATTACCGGCAGGCACTGGGGCTAACGACAGAGCCGGGGGATTTGCTGGATATGGGCGGCAAGAAGATCGGGACCCACACAGGAATCGCCAACTACACGATCGGCCAGCGGCGCGGGCTGGGCTTTGCCGGAGGCAAGCCGCTGTATGTCCGCCGGATCGATCCGGCTGCCAATACCGTTTCGCTTGGCACCCGCGAGGAGGTCTGTTCGCGGGTCGTCGGCGTGGAAGACACCAATGTGCTGCTGGAGGACGAGTGGGCAGTCGGCCGACGGCTATCGGGCAAGGTCCGCTCCTATGCCGGAGGCGATGCCTGCACAATCGTGGAGATCGGGGAGGG
>PMBP01000180.1 GCA_003152975.1 Phycisphaerales bacterium
TCCCATCTCCTGTTCCACGATCCGAGCGCTGACCTGAACGGCCAGAAACAGCAGGGCGCAGACCAATCCCAATCCCAATCCGTAGATCGCCTCGTTGATCATCATCAGAACGCTCTGGAGTCCGAACACATCCTGGGGCCGGACGGGGCACTCCACCTGGCTGCTGAAGAAGATCCCCGCCACCAGGATCATCGCCACCTTCAGACGCATCGGGATCACCTTCCACCCGAACAACGGAAACACCGAGAAAAAAGCCCCCACCCGCGTCAGAACCAGCGTAAATCCCAACAAAATCCCCGACAGGAAATCCATCGCCTACTGCCCGTACGATTGGATCTGGTTGAAGACTTCCGTCGAAAACTGGATCAGGATCTGGAGCATCCAGTTGCCGAACCACAGCGTCGCGATGCCCATCACCACCAGCCGCGGCACCATGCTCAGCGTCGAATCCCGAAGGGAGGTCACCGTCTGGAAGATCGAGATCACCAGGCCGGAAAGCAGGCAGGCGATCAGCAGCGGCGCCGACATCAGAAGGGCCGTCTCCATTGTGTGCCGTCCCAGGTACAGGATATAATTGGCGTCCACGGCCGGGCTCCTACTTGAAACTCAGACTCAGACTGTTGGCCAAAATCCCCCAACCGTCCATCAGGATAAACAGGATCAACTTGAATGGCAACGAGATCATCACCGGCGGAAGCATCATCATGCCGGCGCTGAGCAACACGCTGGCGATGACCAGGTCCAGCAGCAAAAACGGAAT
Source organism: Phycisphaerales bacterium (assembly GCA_003152975.1). GTDB lineage: Bacteria > Planctomycetota > Phycisphaerae > Sedimentisphaerales > Anaerohalosphaeraceae > FEN-1350. Next base: position 761 of record PMBP01000180.1, read on the forward strand.
GAACATCAGGCACCCGATTTCGAACGCCGTTCTAAACTCGCTGATAATGAACGCCGGCACGACGACATGAAACGGCAATTCGGGCACCGATTTCGGCGGCGCGATCTTGGACATCCCGACGAACAGCTTGAGGTCTTCGTTGCGGGTCTGGCGGATCATGAATTCCTTCATCACCTGGCTGGATTTGGCCATGGCGTCGGGGAACACGATCTCGTTGCGAAGGTACGGTTGGATGGCCTGGTCGTTCATGGCCATGAAGGTCGGCGCCATCGTGTACAGCGTCAGGAACATCGCCAGTCCCATCACCGCCGTCGTGGGCGGAATGGACTGCGTGCCCAGCGCCTGTCGCACAAAACTCAAAACGATGACAATCCGGGTAAACGATGTCGTCATCGCGAGCAGACTGGGAATGATCGCCAGGACCGTGAAGATGACCACCAGTTTGACCGGTGTGGTCCACTCCGGCGGTTTTCCCTGCGCGTCCTGCGGCGCGGCGACCTTGTCGATCATCTGGATGATATCCGGTACCGTCGGCATGGTCGGCGTGGCGGCTTGTCCCGCCGCCGGTTTCGGAGTTGATGGAGTGGCCGGCGCGGATGCCGATTGGGCCGAAGGAACCATCAGTAGCACTGTGGCGGCCAGTACGACCGCGAACAACCCGTGGTGGATGGACGACGATGGACGATTCATAGCGGCTCGTTGCCTTTCGGTTCGGCCGTCTGGCGGATCTCCGCGATCAGCCCGATCGACTGGGCGGTGCTGCCCACCACCAACCGGCGGCCGTCCACTTCCAGCAGATGGATCTGTCTGTGCGGCCCCAGCCCGATACTTTCGACGATTCGCAGATGCCGTCCGCGGGTGGGATTCCAGCGCGGCCCCAATCGCCGCGAAACATAAAACGCCCCCACCCCCAGGACCGCCACAAATCCGATTGCCGTGGCGAACTGCCGGAACAAGTCCGTTTGCTTCGGCAGTTTGTCATGGGCGGTTCCAAACCCCTTCCATGGGGTCGAAGGTGTCGTCTCGATCGATTTCAAGGGTGCGGGCGAATTGGCATCCTCGCCGCACCGGCCCAGCGATGCCAGACAGACGGCGATCAATACGATCCAAAGGACTTTCCAAATCGGCATAGACAAGGGTTATTCCATTCAATCGAGTCTTCGACCCTGTACAATGCAAATATCATGCCGATCGTTCCCTCCCAATCCCAATCCGGGACGATTGCAGACGGTCCTTCCATCTCGGAGATTATCGTCGGAGATTCTGTGGAGTGGAGTGATTGCAACTCGTTTCCCTGTAAGGACTTGCGATGATCGCCGTGAAACCGAAAGTGCAGTTCTCCAATGTCGGGTATTTCGAGAAAATGGAAACGAATCCGCTCAATACAAAAACGGTGCGCTGCCCCTCGTTACGGCGCGCAATACCCTTTGACACCCCCCGAAGGAATCCACTCGGTCCCGTCGTTTGAATGTTCGGGATTCTTTTGCGTCCCACTTGAAAACAAGCGGGTAGATTTCTATCCCTTGGTTTCCTTGGCTCCCGGTGTCGGCGAAGCTTCGGAGGTGTCCCGGACTCGTTTCAGTTCCAGACTCATAACGCTGGCCACCTCCGGCTTGGTGCTGGCGATCTCGCCGATGACTTTGGCCGAGGTTCGCTCGCTCATGTAGTACAGGATCTTGACCGCATCCGGCAGTTGCTGGTTGGTCGCCATGCTGATCAGGACCTTGCTCGCCTGGGTCGCGTCCATCTTGTCGTAGGTCTGGGCCAGTTTCTGCATGTTGGTCTTTTCCGTCTGGGTGATATCAAGCTGCCGGGCCTGCAGGGAGGTTTCCTGTTTGCGGATCTTTTCATAGACCAGCGTCAACTGGGCCTGCAATTGGTTGAGCCGGGTAATATCTTCCTGGAGTCCCTCCCGCGCGACCCGGACGCGTTCCTCCTGCTCGGTGAGTTGCCGCTCCTTGAACTTGTACTCCTTCATCTTCTCGCGGATATCGAAGATCAGGCCCTGCATCTGTTTTTCCGTCATCCCTCGGGCCATTTCATCGCCCGGATTTTCGGTGATCTTCAGTTCCGGGACTTTGTCCTCTTTCGGCTTGGTGGCGCCTTGGGTTGCCGTTTCCGTCTCGGGGGTCTCCGTCGCCGCGGCCGGGGCCGGCCCCTTGAGCATCTTGGTGACCCCGAAAGACCCGCCGAAGCTGATCAGTCCCGCTCCCGCCATGATAAGGATCTTCTTGTTCATTCGGTCATCTCCCGTCGCCACGGCAGCCGTCACAGGGGCTGCATCATCCGGCGAGCAAATCCGATCGTGTTCCGATCATCCGCTTGTTTCTGGTCCTGCCGCTGCTGGTCCAGTTCAAATTCCTCCTGCGCCCGAGTCCGGAGCTTTTCCAGACCTTTGCGGAACCTTCGTACCGTCAGGATCTCCTGGATCTTGTTGCGACGCAGCAGTTCCAGCAGTTCCAGTTTCCGATCCATTTCCCGGATCGCCGTTTCCGTGACCTGCGAAAACTGCAACACGAATTCCTGCCGGGCCATTCGCTTGGCGGCCGGCATCCGTTCGGTTTCCGTCAACCGCTGCCGCAGCAGGGCCCGCTCCATCAGGATCTGTCCCCGAAGTCCCACCGCCTGTTCCGTCACGGAAATCAGTTCCGCCCGCAGGGCCTCCTCTTGTTTGTTCTTGAGGTCCAGGAGTTTCTGCAATCGCCATTCGAATCTGCGCATCGGTCATCCGTTCACGATCGGGACCCGACGGGCACTTTTGTCGGGGCCGGTTCGCTGAGCAATCGGTCCCAGGCCTTGGCGATATCCACAAGCCGCTTGACTGTCTCGTCGAACCGGTTGCGTTCCCGAATCGACTGGACCAGATAGGTTTGAATCCTGTCGATCAACGCGACCGATCCGTCGATCCGTTTGTTGCTGCCCGGAGAGAACGCCCCGATACTGATCAGATCTTCGGCATCCGTATAGGTGGCGTAAATCTCCCGGACTTTCTGAGCGGCCTTCTTGTGCTCGTCGGTGGCCACGGTATTCATCAACCGGCTGACGCTCTGCAGGATGTCGATGGCCGGGTAATGGCCCCGGGAGGCCAGCTTCCGCGACAGCACGATATGCCCGTCCAGCAACGATCGGGCGCTGTCGGCCACCGGATCGCCCAGATCGTCGCCTTCAACCAACACCGTCAGGATCCCGGTGATGCTGCCTTTGTCGCTGCATCCCAGCCGCTCGACGAGGCGCGGCAACAGGGCGAATACGCTGGGGCAATACCCCTTCGTCGCCGGCGGCTCGCCCGCCGCCAGTCCGATCTCCCGTTGGGCCTGGGAGAACCGCGTCAATGAATCCATCATAAATAAAACATCCATTCCCTGGTCGCGGAAATACTCCGCGATCGTCGCGGCCACAAAGGCCGCTTTGACCCGCTGAATCGCCGCTGCGTCGCTGGTGGCCACGACGACGATGCTCTTGGCCAGTCCCTCCGGTCCTAAATCCTTTTCCAAATACTCGCGCACCTCGCGGCCGCGTTCGCCCACCAGCGCTACGACATTGACATCCGCGGCGCTGCTGTTGGCGATCTCGCCCAGCAGAACGCTTTTGCCGACGCCGCTGCCCGAGAAGATCCCGATCCGTTGCCCTTTGCCGCAGGTCAACAGCCCGTCGATGGCCCGGATTCCCAGCGACAGCGGCTGGTGAATCATCTCTCGCGTCAGCGGCGGCGGGCTCGAAGTGTCGATGCTGCGTTTTTCCGTTCCCTTCAGCGGTCCCTTGCCGTCGATCGGCCGGCCCAGCCCGTCCAGGACCCGTCCCTTGAGACTGGGATCCAGTTGAATGGTTCGCGGTTGATTCAACGCGACGACCAAATCGCCCGGGCTGATTCCGTCAATATAATCCAGCGGCAGCAAAACCAGATTCGACGCCTTAAAACCGATCACTTCCGCCGGAATGGTTCGCCCGCTGACGCATCGGATTTCGCACATGCGTCCCAGGCCGATATTGGGGCCGGTGCTTTCCACCGTCAGACCCGACACCCGAACGATCGATCCCTTGCAGGTGACCAGGGCCGTATCCCCCAGGGTCGTGTGGAACTGCGAGAAGTCGATGAATCCGGCGGGTTTGGGTGAATCGCTCATTTGGGCTTGTCCTGTAAAAGGGCCTCTTCCACCAGCCGCAGATGTTCGGCGATGCGGGATTCAATCAGTCCCTTGCTGGTTTCCACGACGCACTCGGCCCGACCCACATTGCCGTCGCTCTTGAAGGTGACATTTCCCGGCCGGCTCTTGCCCAGTTCCTGCAGGGTCTTGTCATAGACCTCCAGGTCCTGCGGATTCATGCGGACCGTGATCGGTTCCTGGGCCGGCGCAACCGCCAGCGACTCGCCAACGATCCGGGCGATATCGTACTGGCCCGCGTCGATCTGGCGCAACAGGATCTTTTCGGCGATCCCGATGCTCAGCCGAACGATCGGGTCGCGATGCGAGCCGAACAACTCTTCCTGGAATTGCTGCAACGCCGCCGCCGCCCGCGACAACCCCTCGCCGGCACGGGCCAGTTTCTCCTTGTCCGGCTTGAGGGCTTCGGGATCGATGGCGGGTTTGGATTGGCCAACGAGGGTCTTGATGTCCGTGGTGATCTTGACGGACGCCACGGGCCGGAGGGTCGAAAGCGTTACGGAGGGCTGGGCCATCGGTTATTCCTCCTCGATAAATCGTAGTTCTTCCTTCTCGTTGGCTTCCCGCAGCGGCTTGGCCACCAGCTCCCGGGCCTCGAGCACCTCCGATTTCCGAGGTTCCGACATCAGCGAGGTCTCTTCGTCCACCATCTGGGCGGCGCGCTCGGAGATGTTCGTGCGGATCTTTTCCGTGATCGTCGGCTCGGCTCCGAACATGGCCTTGGCCAGCACGCTGGCGTCCACTTTCCGCAGCGCTTCCTGCAACGACCGATCTTCGACTTTGAGAATATCCTCCCAGGTTACCATCAGCGCCCGAACGAGTTTTCCGGCCTCTTCATCCTTGGCCGTGATATCCTCCAGAAGTTGGTCGCGCCGTTCCTTGTTCAAGCCGCTCAGGACGATCGCCACCTTTCGCAGGAGTTCTTTGGGTTTGGCGTCTTGTACGGGAGTCCCGTCGTCGCTGGTCAACTCCACCAGCCGCTTGCACACCATCTCCCCGATCCGCCGCATCGTCCGGGCCGAAACCTCCGTGGGCCGGGTCATGCGCCAGACGGTCTTCTGGCTGGTCTCCTGATCGAGCCGGGACAGGACTTCGGTGCTCATTTTCGGCGCCAGCGCCGACAGGACCAGCGCAATCGCCTGCGGGGGTTCGCCCGTCACCGCCACCGCGATCTGGGCGGGAGTGGCCGAGCTGATCGCGATGAAGGGATCTTTTTCCCGGATGGCCTTCTGCATCTGGGCGTGCAGTTCGCTGGCCTTTTCCTTGCCCGCCGCTCCCTTGAGCAGGTTGTTGACAAAACTCTTGACATGCATCCCGCCTTCGCCGGCCTTTTGCAGCGACATGCAGAAATCCTTTGCGACCCCCATCGCCATTTCGGGATCGTTCTGGCCCGTCGCATCCAAGTGCGACAACTCCATGGCGATCTCCTGGATCACTTCCTGCGGTTGACCCTTGAGCAGCTCGGAGGCCGTTGCCGGGTCCAGCGCCGCCAGCAACATCGCCGCCTTGCGTTTGCCGCCCATCCCCATATTAACTCCCCTCGGCCAGCCAACTGGCGAACAGTTGCTTGACCTGATCGGGGTTCTGCTTGAGCTCGGTGGCAATGTGACGGCGGACGGCCAATGCGGAATTGTCCCCGCCACCCGGCAAAAGACCCAACGTCATCGCGTCGAGCCGGTTGGATCCGGCGGCTTCCGGTCCCGCCGTCGCAGCTTTTTTGGAG
>PMBP01000436.1 GCA_003152975.1 Phycisphaerales bacterium
GCCGTACAATATTTGTAATCCGTCGCGATACATTCGACGGGTGCAACCCCATCGCCCTGGCAATGTGGGTCGGCCGATACCCCCCTCGAAACACCATTTCCAACATTGCACGCTCCTGTATCCGCAAAAGCCCCGACCGCATCCGAAGTAAATCCATCCGTTCCGGATTGCTGAACCACAAACCCAACTGATCCTTTCCCATGACAACCTCCGTAATTATCCAATGTAAATCGTATGTCTATATGTAAATACGACAATATAACATGATATATAGATAGTATGTTGTAAGACAAGCAAACTATATACATATATTACTCGTACAATTATTAATGTTCAACAGGAAAACTAAATTTATTGAAATATTTTACATGCACCACAATTCACAATAACTTTGTTATAATAATTTTACGGTCTTGTTTGAATGATGTTTTGTGATATTTTCAGAACAATTCATATTGACAACCGAATCGAGTTATGGTAATATAATAGTAAGTTGAGGTAACAACCGGGGGGTAGCTTATCCCGAATGGATTCGGGTCGATGGAATTATAGCGAGGATCGTCCCCGGAAGCTTGAATCAGACAAGCGAAAAAAATCTGACGCTCTTATAAAAAAATTATAAAATTATGTGTTACGGAACGAGTTGGACCGTCTCTATATGGGTGGAATAATAATACCGGTCAAATAAATGTCCTCCTCCTCCTCCTAAGGCTGGGTTTCGGCGCACGCCGGAGCTTGGCCTTTATTTTTGCGCAGAGGGATATCCCTGTCCCCCCGCGCAGATTCCCTCTTGCGGCCGGCGGGTTAACCTGTTACACTACCCCGGTTCGATTTGAATACCGACGGATCGGTTCTGATCCCGAATAATCCCGGCAAAAAAGGTTCTTAACGATGAAACGACTGTGGGTCAGAAACTGGCGCATCCGGGTGACACGCGCCTTGATCGCGCTGCTGATCGTTCTTTTTTTTATCTCCGGCAGCATTTGGGACCAGCGATATCCTGCCGTGGCCATGGCCCTGTTCGTCGTCGGCTGCATCATGGCCACCCTTGGCGTTATCGGGCGGCTCTGGTGTGCCCTCTATATCGGCGGCTACAAAACCCAGAACCTGATTACCGTCGGCCCCTATTCCATCTCCCGCAATCCGCTCTATTTCTTCAGTTTCATCGGTTCTGTCGGCGCAGGCCTTACAAGCGAAACCTTAACCATTGGCGTCATTCTGGCGATTGGATTCCTGCTGATCTATCCGAAGGTTATTCTGGACGAAGAGGCCCGCCTTCGCCAGGTCCATGGTCCCTTGTTCGACGAATACGCCCGGCGAACGCCGCGTTTTTTCCCGCGATNNAAGCCATATTCCGCCGACATGCCCTCAGCGCCATGTGGTTCATCTGGATCATCGTAATCCTCGAGGTCATCGAAAACCTGCGGGAAATGGGTGCCCTCAAGCCCCTGTTTAACCTGTACTGACCGTTCTCCCATCCCCCCGATTTTCGTTCCGGCCGCAACTATCTCCGGCGGCATTCTCTTGCCAACCCGGCCATTGTCCGCAGGTCAAAACCCTTCGTAGTTCAGGGGGAGGCCGTACTTGCAGAACATGTGGTCCACGATCTGGGATGCGGTTCTGGCGTATCTGCCGGACGCATCGGCCGTGTAAGTCTCATACCCCAGGATCCACTCGCCGGGTTCCAGCCGTTTCTCCGAAATACTGATCATGGCTTGAATCGTCCCCGGCCGTCCCGGCCTCAGCGTCCGCACAATATACCAATCTGATTCTTCGTCACCTTTTCCCACAGCCGCCCCGTATGTACTCTCGGCGGTCTTAACCTTCAGGCGGATTTTCAGCGTCAGGTCCTTTCCCACGCTCAACGCAACCATCGTGATGTCGTTGGCGCAGGTTCCGTAATGACGGCCGGACAACACGAAAATCTCGACGGTGCCGTCCCCGTTGATATCCTGAAAGTAAATCCACGGCCGGGGGCAGTATTCTTGAAAATTTTCGATTGGAATGACCATCAGCTCCGGGGAAATCCGGTCCGTACAAGGATCATGGACCACCAGTACGGCATCAAATGCGGGGTAAATGGGTAACAAACTCAGGTGATACGCATACAGATGACGCCTCCTGTCCCCGGGAATCGTCAGCCGATAGACCTTCCCGAAAACGCTGGATAGGGGCGTGGGACCCTCGTAAATCTGCTTATTGTAATCGGCCAGCGTCCGTTGATAAATCGCCTTTCGCACCGGCGAAGGCAATTCGACTTCCGTATGGAGATTCGGGTCGGTGTGTTGGCAATCAAAATCGTTATTCACACAGACAATCGCCGTCAGCGGAAACGGCTCGGACACATCGAAGACATGAAGGTCTTTTTGCGCCTCCAGAAGGTGGTCCGAATCAAATTTGAGCCCATCCGCCAGGACCGAACCGGATCGGCCGAAACCGGCCAGAATCCCGAGGATGAATATCGATCTCTTCATGGTCATTCTCCCTGGATGAAAACCTCTTATTGTCCGGGACAACCGAACAAACCGCAGAGCCAAACCCCATCACGATGCTGCAAAAAAGTTCTATCGCTCCCTTCTTCAAGGGTCAAGTTAATATATCGCCCCTTTTGCCGGAAAATCTTCGCCGTTATTTTATTTTCCTCCGCCTTGCCGAACCCCTACCCCATCCCTACAATAATCGCCGTCGAATCAAAATAAACCGTTCGCCAAAACCGAGGATCCAAACATGAACCGGATGATCTGTTCCATCGCTCTGTCCGCCGTCGTAACCGCTCTTGCCGCACCGCTGTTTGCCGATGAGGGCATGTGGCTCTACAATGCCCCGCCCAAACAGCTCCTCAAGGACAAGTACGCCTTCGACGCCACCGACGCCTGGCTCGAGCATGTCCAGAAATCCTCCGTCCGCTTCAACAACGGCGGCTCGGGATCCTTCGTCTCGCCCGAGGGCCTGATCCTCTCCAACCACCATGTCGGCGCCGACGCCCTCCAGAAATTCGGCGACGCAACGCACAACTACTACCGCGACGGCTTCCGCGCCGCCACCGGCGCCGAGGAGAAACGGTGCCTGGACCTGGAGCTCAATGTCCTCTACAGCATCGAGGATGTCACCGCCCGCGTCAACAGCGCCGTCAAGCCTGACATGTCCGCCGACGCCGCCTTCGCCGCCCGCCGCGCGATCATGGCCGAGATCGAAAAAGAATCGCTCGACAAGACCGGCCTGCGCAGCGATGTCGTCACCCTCTACCAGGGCGGCCGGTACCACCTCTACCGCTTCAAGAAATACACCGATGTGCGCCTGGTCTTCGCACCCGAGCAGCAGGCCGCCTTCTTCGGCGGCGACCCGGACAACTTCGAGTACCCGCGCTTCGACCTGGATATCTGCCTGTTCCGCGCCTACGAAAACGACAAGCCCGCCAAAATCGAACATTACCTCAAGTGGTCCCGCGACGGCGTCAGCGACGGCGAACTGGTCTTCGTTTCCGGCCATCCCGGCAACACCAGCCGCATGCTCACGATGACCGAGCTGAACTTCCTCCGCGACCGCCAATTCCCCTACGCCCTCCAGCGGCTGTATAACTTCGAAGTCGCCCTGATCGCCTACAGCGCCCGTTCCGAAGAAAACGCCCGCCGCGCCAAGGAGTTGCTCTTCGGCGTGCAGAACAGCCGCAAGGCCCGCGATGGCATGTTCGCGGCGCTGCTGGATCCGCAGATTATGGACGCCAAGCTCACCAACGAACGCAAACTCCGCGCCGAAGTCGCCGGCCTGCCCGACGGCAAAGAAACGCAGGCCGCATGGGTCACCATCGACGCCGCCCAGAAGATCTGCGCCGACAACTTCCTCGATAGCGCCCTGCTCGAAGGCGGCCACGGCTTTTCCACCACCTTCTTCGACATCGCCCGCACGATCCTCCGCGCCGTCGAGGAAAAGCCCAAGCCCAACGGCGACCGGCTGCGCGAATACCGCGACTCCAACCTCGAATCGCTGGAGTTTCAGCTCTTCTCCGAAGAGCCCCTCTACGACGACTTCGAGCAGCTCCGGCTCTCCGCCGGCCTGACCTGGCTGGTCGCACACAAGGGCCTCTCCGATCCGCTCGTCCAGAAGGTGCTGGCGGGCAAATCCCCCCGCGACCGCGCCGCCGAACTGATCGCCGGGACCAAGCTCAAGGATGTCTCCCTCCGCAAAAAGCTCTACGCCGCTACGCCCGCCGAGGTCCGCGCCGCCAATGACCCGATGATCGAGCTGGCCCGCCTCATCGACCCCGACGCCCGCGCCGTCCGCAAGATCGGCGAAGCCCAGGGCGAACTCATCGACCAGGCCCACGCCAAGATCACCCGCGCCCAGTTCGCCATCGAAGGCCCCAAGATCTACCCCGACGCCACCTTCACGCTGCGTCTGGCCTTCGGGGTCGTCAAGGGCTACACCGAAGACGGCCAAGCGATCCCCTTCCAGACCACCATGGCCGGGCTCTACAGCCGTGCCGCCGAACACAAGTTCCAGCCGCCGTTTAACCTGCCCAAGCCCTGGATCGACCGCAAGGATAAGCTCGACCTGGCCACGCCGTTCAATTTCGTCTCCACCGCCGACATCATCGGCGGCAA
>PMBP01000050.1 GCA_003152975.1 Phycisphaerales bacterium
CGTCATAAAGTTCAAGATAATTTCCAGAAAATTGGAAATAACCAATATTTCAGTATTTTCTCGCCTCCCCCTTCGCATTTCTCCCCCAGTTCACGAAAAAATACCGCAGCGCGTCGATCGGGTGGTCGTGCACCCCGTCCTTGGCCGGCAACTCCGACGCCCCGGCCTTGGTCGCCTCCGGGAAATGATAGCACTGCATCGCCGTAATCAGCCGCTCGCACCGCGGATCGATCCGCAACCGCACCCGACCGTCGGCGCTGCGAATGTGCGCCCGGATCCGCGCGATCCCATCCAGAATCCCGCTTCCCCGGTGCCGCGTCGCAATCCCCATCGCCGCCAGCTCCTGCACCGGGCTGGTCCCCGTGATGTCGTTGCGCCCCGCCCCCGCCGGATCGCAAAAAGTCCCCGCCACCCGCTCGATCCCGCACGGCGTCCGCCGACGGATCTCCTCGGCGTGCACCGCGATTGTCGCCTTCCTCCGAACATACTCGTCGATCACCCGCACCACCCCCTCGCGATCGACCTGGATCCAAAGGCACACAAACGGATTGACAAATCCGAAATCGATCGCCCGGTACAGCGGCAGCCCCGAATCGTATCCCGTCGGCCCGACATGATGCCCCGGATCGAACTCCTCGAATACCGCGCTCCGCCGCGAGGGCCGCAAACACAACACCTCGCTCTCGAAGTCCGCCCGGCTGCTCCGCCGCATCTGCCCGATCGCGTCGTCGATCCGGATATACCCCCGCGATTGTCTCGCCTTTCCCTGGCAATACGCGTCCAGCGGACACCGGCTGCACGACCGGTCCGTACAGGTCTCGATCGTCTCCCATAGGCACCACCGAAACGCCGGCGTCCCGGCGCCCCGCGCCCGGTCCAGCACCCGTTGCATCAATCCCGCCGGCTCGTGCAAAGTGCTCGCCGCCTCCACCGCCGCCGCGATCCCCGCCCCGCTCTGCGTGCAAAACTGCGCCGCCGCCCACACCCCCGGCTCGAACAGCTCCACCTCGTCGCACCGCAGCTTGTGCACATGCACCCCGCGCACGCCCCGGTCCGACTGCGGCAAGATCCGCGCCGCACTGCCGTTGACGAACCGGCACCCCGCGCCGGTCAGCCGCCCCTGCAACCCCGTCTCGAATCCCTTCCGCACAAACTCCGCGAACTCCGCATACACCCGCGACGACTGCTCCAGCGATCCGCCCAGGATCCGCACCTGGCAATCCGGCTTAAACCAGCAGTCCAGCAGCGTCGCGATCGCCGCCAGCCGCGTCTTGCCCCCGCCCCGGTTGGCCCACACCACACAGTCGCCGCTGGCCCGTCCCCCGGGCGCAAAATCCCCGCCGAATGCGTGCCACAGGTAATCCATCGGACTGTTGTGCCCCTCGCACACCGCGCGATCCGGCACCACCACCCCCAATCGTTTCTCGACCCACGCTCCCAACTCCTCCCGTGTCCCCGGCCGCCGCCGTGCCACATTCCGCACGAAAAACGCCCGCCCCCGTGCCCCAACCGCGCACACCGTCCCCTTGCCCCCATCCTTCTTCCCCATACTCTCCTCCCTTTCCCCTTCTTCTCCCTTTTTATCCCCTCATGTCCTTCCGGCACAAGCCGGAATCCAGAAGCATCCCGATCTATCGGGATCCTCGGTTGTGTAATTTGTCATTCCAGCGCAAGCCTAAACCCGGATTATCCGATTGAAAAACGAAAATTGAAAATGGTTATGCTCCACCCCAATTTGAATTTTGATTTGTCATTTTGCTTTTTGATATTTGATCTTTTGTATTTTATCTATATCCTAACCCCTATATCCTATATCCTTCTCTGCGCCTTTGCGTGAGGAATAAAATTGAAAACTTGTCCTGAGCAAAGTCGAAGGATCGGAAATCGAAAATGGAAAACGATTACCCGATCGGCGTCTCCCAATCGTCCTCGGCCGTGATACTGCCTTCGGCCCAGGTCCAGATGATCTTCTGATAGGTAAAGCTGATCTGCTCGGTGTTCGGAAAGCCCGCCTCGATCGACGCGATCGACGCGTTGCGCAACTCGATGGTGTAATACACCACAGCCCGGCCCTCCGCGTCCGGCCGATAGTACTTCAGGAGCACCTTCGTCAGGTTCTCGTTGTTGACCAGCGCGGTATAGAGCATCGGCGTGGACCTGTCGATGTACTTCTGGATCACCAGCGGCTTATGTATCCGCTGCCCCGTCGGCAGTCCCGACACAGCGTCGCGCGGACTGACGATATTGTGATACAATCCCACTACCACGCTGGTCGCTTCGCGCCCCCTGACGGTGCAACTGCCCGCGATCGCGCCCTGTTTCTGGCCGGTAATGGCGATGTGGATCGCCCCCGCCCCCGTCACCTGCGCGATGCTCGGCATCGGCGCCCAATTCGACGGCAACGCCGGCTGGGAGTTTTTGTAGATCTCATCCAGCGTGTGCATTGTTGCTGCCGTCGGCGGCGCATTCGGATTCAGATCCCCGCCCATCACGCAGGCCACATAGGCCGCCGATAAAATCCCCGCCGCCACTATCGCCAGCATCAACCCGTTCGTTCGACTCGGTCGCATAATCTGCCCTTTCTCGGCTTCCTGTTCCTGTTCACACCCTCTCTATATCGGCACAATCCATCGCCGAATTTCTCACATTTCCGCCCTCATCCCCAAACCTTTCCTGTCATTCCGGCGAAAGCCGGAATCCATATTCTATATCCTATCCCCTATATCCTAAATCCTTTTNNCACCAGCCACTCCTCCGCCAGAATCGCCAGATCCAAAAGGTTCACCCAGCAGTCCCGGTTGATATCCGCCCGCCCGCAGCTTGCGCACACCTTGAACCGGTAATCGAAGCCGTATCCGGAATGGGCCCCCGCAAAGGAGTACCTGTACTGCCCCAGCGTCTCATCCGCTGCGTTGGAACCCTTGATGGTCATCTCGTAATGAATCATCTCCGGCAGCGCCGGCAGATCCGGCGTATAGGTCGAATCCGTGACCTCCGTATCCAAAACGGGGGCCACGAATCCATATCCGGAAGGATGCGTGCCGTCGCGATAGGTGTCGATCTTGATCCGATATTTCACCGCGCCCAATAGCGGTTCCCACTCAAACCGCGTCCCCCGGCATTGCGGGTACCCCTCGCTGTCTTCGAGAATCTGGCCGTTATCCTGCGGCTCGAGTAAATGCAAAATCTTCTGGATGGGAATATCGTGCGCCCCGGCCTGGGCGTCCGTCAATGCCGGCAGAGCGACAGTGAAATTGGTTTCATAATTGCCCCCGAGGAAATCCGTCGGTCCGGCCAGGCGGAAGTTAATCCACCCGCTGATAGTTGCGTCCGGCAGCCCCGACAGCAAGTAATGTCCCGTTTGGGTGTCGTACCAGAAAAAAAACCCTTCGAGCCAATGGTTGTTGGTAAGGTCAAGGATGTTAATCGTGGGATACACCTGCGTATAATTCGTCAGCGGCTGGTTGTTGTACTCGATCGTCCCCGACAAAAATCGCTCATCGGCCACATCGAACGACAACGCCGGCGATAGGTTGTTCCGCTCGTTGCTCTCGGCGATCGTGTCATCCGGATCCACCAGCAGATGGATCGTGTGGCTGCCGATCGCCCAGGCGTCGTTGTCCCCGACCGCGAAAACGTGCGTGGCCGTCTGTCCCGGCATCAGCGGCGCCGTATAATTGAAGGTGAAATAGCCGCCTTGGACTATCGGCTCCCCGTTGAGCGTGCACGAATCGAACACCGCCTTGATCGTCCCCGCGCTCAATACCCCCGGCCCGTTGTTGCGGACCGTCGCCGTCACCCAGGTCCACGGCACCGCCTGAGACACCACCACCGGTGCCGGGATCGTCAACTTCGTAATCTCCAGGTCCGGCCGGACCAGACCGCTGCCTTCGCGGTAAAAATATTCATCCTTCTCATAATCCGTCCGACCGTCCCCCGGCGCATACTTCCGAAACTCATGCACATGCAGCGAGTTGGCGCTGACCAGCGTGATCGTCAGCGTATCCACTGCGTATCCAAAGTCGTACTTGGCCGTGAAAGTGTCGCCCAACCGCGGCGGAATCAATACCGATACGCTCCCCCAGTCGCAATCCGTCGGCGTACAAGCCCCCCAGGCGTGCACCGTGAAAGCCGTCTTGAAGATCCCAATCTCCATCTGCGTGATATTCGTCGTCTTCGGATTGATGTTCAACCACATCCCCGTAAACGCCGACGGCGCCGCCCCCCGAGCCGTCCCCGCAAACAATAACGCAACCCCGCACAAACCCAACACGATGGCTCGTATCCGACTGCCGCTGGTCATCACAGACTCCTCTCAAGTAGTTTTTCTTGTTCTCGGACGCGGTTTTTCTTCCAAAGACCCTCCCGTCCGATATTCAATCAGTGATTGT
>PMBP01000084.1 GCA_003152975.1 Phycisphaerales bacterium
TTCGATGAGAGCTGCCCGATTCCGGCCCATGCCAAGAGGGGGGATCAGCCCCAATAGTGGACATTCAAAGAGGGTCTGGAGGCTGGGGGTTCCTATAATATCGCGAATGCCGAACCGATCAGGATGGCGGAGGTCGGGCTCGATTCCGATAATCGCCCATTCGGTAGTTCTGATAGCCCTCCGCTTATCGGGACCTGTCAATAAAATTTTCGTAGATTCGTGAAAATTTTTCCCTTTTGCTCTTCTCGCCAGGTCCGATATTTGTTGTAGCGGTAAAAAAATTATCTCGGTTTTCCCCCTTTGAACGGAAGATTTCGTACACTTTATCAAGGAAGGAAAAAAATCCGAAAAGTTTTTGAATCCAAACCCCGAAGTTAACCGACAGATATGATATAATGGAAATCAGTATTTGTGGCGCGGGTGGGATGACGAAAGGGCAACTGTGAAGAATCAGAATCGGGCATTCAAAGTGTGGATGTCGCTGGTAGCGTCGATGACGATCGGCGCGGTGGTGTTGATGGCCGTCGATCGCAAGACGGTCAGCGACGGTGCGTTTAGTCTGGTCAGCTATGTCCAACTGAGCCCCGTTGAAAAGGTCGTGCTCGATAATATAAAGGTCCCCCAGCGCAACTGGGACCGTGTTCAGGTCTTCTACAGTGGTACTACCTCCAGCAATACCGACAAGATCCTGCAAAAGCATACTGGTTCCGACGGAGTGCAGTTCCATTTCATCGTCTGCAACGGTATCGGGTTCGACAGCGAAGGAAAGCAGATTGCCGACGGGCAAATCGAGTTCACCACCCAGTGGGTCGAGCAGAACCCCTGCCTGACGACGGCGGATTCGACGATTCGAATTTGCGTGGTCTCCGATGGGATCGTCACCGTTCCCACCGATAGCCAGATCAAGCGGGTGGCCATGCTGGTTCGCCTATTCAACCAGCGGCTTGGAATTCCCACCAAGAACATCTCGTNNGCAAATGTAAGTCTTTGTTTCAACAGCACTTATAACCCGGCCTCGGTCGGGTTTTTTTATGCGCATAAAAAACCGCCGTGGGATTCAACGGCGGTTTGATTGTTTCAGCGGGACTCGAAAACGAAATGGCCCGGATCAGCCAGAGTATTGGGGGCAATGACATCGCCATAGCGGGCCTGGGCGTCCTTGAGACGCTGGCGGATTTTTGCGAAGGTTTCATAGACGATCGCGGGCGTGTCATCGACCTTGGTGCGGTAGATCTGTTCGACCCGGTCGTACTTGGCCAGCAGGTTGGGCACGCGGATGCTGAAGGCCTTGACATATTGCTCTTCGGTGTAGGTCTTGTTGAGCTTGGCCTGGAACAGCGGGGCGATGTCCTTATAGAAGGGGATAAAGCCCGTCGGGGTGCGGATGGCATCGACATCGCCGTTGGTCCGAAGTTCGGCCCACAGCAACCAGACCATCTTGTCGAGGATGCCGTTGAGGTACTTATTGTTTTCGTCGCGAAGGAAATAGTTCACCGAAAAGATCAACGGAGGATTCTTGACGCCTTTAGCGAAGTCGAGGTTGTTCTGGATATAGCGGCCCAGGGGGATCGAGACAAAGTCCTGGTTGCTCATGATGTTGAAGGTCCGTACTCCGGCCTGGCCGAGCGTGGCGGCGGTGGTCTCCGATTCGAGCGAGGCACCTTTGGCGATGATACCCTCGGTCCAGTCGAAGGCCTGCTCGACGGGCACCAGGGTGTCGCTGTCGCGGCCACCGTAGATGATCGCGCCCAGCGGCACGCCGGCGGAATTGTCGGCCTCGGGGTCGCGGTTGGCCAGCGCCGAGATACTGACGGTGTAGCGGGCGTTTTTGTGCGAGGGCGGGATGGGTTTGCTATCGGAGCCGTTCTTGCCTTTGAACCATTCGCCCTGGAAGTTGACACCTTTCTCGGCCAAGGGGCAGCCCATGCCGGTCCAATAGGGCTTGCCGTCGGCGATCAGGACATTGCCATAGATGACTTCGCCCGGGGTGGTAATGGCATGGTAGATGGACGGGTCGTCCTTGGGATTGACATCCTCGATGATGCCGAAGATGCCGCGTTCGACATTGGCAGTGAAGATCTTGCCGTCGCTCTTGCGGAGATAGGCGATGTCGTCGCCGACGATCGTCTGGCCGGGCAACATGGCCGTGGAGGTCTTGCCGCAGGCCGATGGGAACGCGCCATTGAAGTAGGTCACGCGGCCGCTGGGCCCGTGCACGCCCATGACGAACATGTGTTCGGCGAGCCAGCCCTCTTTGTCGGCCTTCTGGATTGCCAGGCGAAGGGCCAGCTTTTTGAGGCCGACGGTGTTGCCGGCGTATTGGGTGTTAACGGAAAAGACGGTGTCGTCTTCGAGGTCGATGTAGATGCGCTTTTTGTCGAAGTTCTTGCTGACTTCGTTGACCAGCTCGCCCTGCGAGTGGAAGAACTTGAAGAACTCGTCTCCGGAAACCTTCTTGAACTGTTCATAGCCCGGTCGGTACAGGATGTATTCGCTGTGGACGACATAGGGGCTGTCGGTCACTTGTACACAGGAGATGGAAAATTCCGAACCGGTCGGGCACAGGCACAGGAAGCAGACGATCATCTCGCGGCCGACCATCGAATCCTTCAGCAGGGCGCGGACTTCGGCAAGGCCGGTTTTCTTATCTGTGGAGTTGAGACTGGCGCCGAGCGTCATCCCTTCCGGGAGCAGGTACTTGGTGACTTCCTTGTCGCGGCCCTGGTNNCCGTTGCCGTTGACGGTCATCTGGCGGATGCGATTCCTGTCGTCAAGCACATCCGTACAGACGAATACCGACTTGGGATTGGCCAGATCGATGGCATCGGCCACGAACGCGTGAAGGTCGGCGTTCGGGATCGCCATCAGGCGGTTGAAACTCTCGCCGGATACGCGCTTTTTCAGGATTTCCTGTACTCTGTCCACACTGTCACCTTCCTTTTTTTCTCCTGGGTTGGGGTTTCTGGGAATTCACAAATACGGCCGCAAAATCCGGCCGATTAT
>PMBP01000016.1 GCA_003152975.1 Phycisphaerales bacterium
TCCGACAGCGATTGTACGCAAATCCAAAAAATTTTCCCCACGACGCAAAATATTCTTGGGCTGGAAAGTTCGCCTATTAACCTGACTGGCGAAAACACTATCGGTCCTTCAGGCAAAACCGCCATATTACCCATTTTCACTCCTTAAGAATCCCCTGAATTCTACGATAAATCCGGATAGTAGCGGGGAATGGCTGTCCCGCTTCGCTACGGCAATGTATCGGGATTCAGGGATAAGGCCCTGACAGGGGCAATCGACCATTGGTTAAGGAGTTAGGAAAATGCTAGTAATCAAGAACAATCTTATGGCGGAAAACGCCGCTCGGCACTTGGGCTTGAGCTACGATTCTCTGGGGCAGTCGATTGAACGGCTGTCGTCGGGTATGAGAATCAACAGTGCCAAGGACGATGCGGCGGGCTTGGCGGTTCGCGAATTGATGCGGGCCGACATCGCGGTGCTCAAACAGGGCGCCCGGAACGCTTCAGACGGCATCAGCATGCTGCAGACGATGGAAGGCGCCATGTCCACCATCGACCAGTTGCTGGTTCGTATGAAGGAATTGGCCGAACAGGCCTCGACGGGTTCATATTCGGGCGGCCAACGGTCCATTATGAACAATGAGTACCAGCAGTTGATGTCGGAAGTCACCCGTATTTCCGGCGACACCCAGTTCAACAGCATCAAAATGCTGAACAGTGCCGCAACCACCAACGCCGCGGTGATTCACTTCGGCGTCGGTTCCAGCATTTCTGTCAGCTCGGTCAATGTGACCAGTTCGGCGCTGGGAATCGAATCGACCTCTCTGACGACGGCAACCAGTGCCCAGGCGGCTTTGGCAGCGGTGGGAGAGGCGATCTCTCGAAAGGATAGTGCCCGGGCGAGCATGGGTTACATGATGAACCGCCTCCAGGCCACCTATTCGGTGCTCAATATTTCGACCGAGAACATGATGGCGTCCGAGTCCCGTATTTCGGATGTGGATGTGGCGACGGAAATGGCATCCTTGACCCGCAACCAGGTGCTGTCACAGGCCGGCGTGGCCATGTTGACCCAGGCCAATGGAATGCCGCAGATGGCCCTGAGACTCCTGGGCGGCTAATCCGGGATCTTTCGGTAAGCGGTAGCGATTCAAAGTAATGTGAAATATGTGTATCGCGGGGGATGATCGGTAGATTCGATCATCCCCCGATCTTCCCCTTCGGCTCATTCCCTCCGGGTCATTGAGATTTCCGACCCGGATGAGGAAGGATCCTCAACCAATTGAATGGGTTCAGGAGGAACCTTATGAATGTGGCGAACCTCTATCAAAATACGACAGTCGTAACCCAAAATCGGGGTCGTCTGATCGTTCTATTATACGAAGGAGCGATCAAGTTTCTCCGGCAGGCCGTGGCCAATATCCAGGCCAATGACTTTCAGGCCAAGGGTCGGAATATCCGGAAAGCCCAGGATATCATTCTGGAACTGAACACGGTTCTCGATATGGATAACGGCGGGGAGGTCGCAACCAACCTCCGGTCGTTATACAATTTTATGAATCGTCATCTCACTCAGGCCAATGTCAAGTGCGATTCGGATATGATTCAGGAGGTTATTCGGATCCTTGACACGCTCAACCAGAGTTGGAATACGATCACGGCATAATATACCGAAATTATCTGGCAATCCCTTCGACTCGGGGAATACCGATTACTGAACGATACCGGCCGCTCCCCTACGGGGCGGCCGTTTTTCTTTTCCCCCCGGCGAAGAAATCGAGGGCGGATTCCGTCGAGGCGGGAATTGCGTCCGTTCTTCCGATCGGTTGACGACCCAAAGTCCGGTTTATCGGACAATGCCGGCGGATTTCGTCAATCCGGAATACTCCGGATATTTTCCCGGTTCATGATTAATCTCCCCCCCCGACAGACCGATGAGTACTGCGATGACTGTCGGAGAATCAACAGAGCGATACCGCCGACGCGCGGATGGTTCCATGAATAGGGTACCCAACCCATGAGTACAGACAAGCTGAGTAGCCTGGTTCAACAGGCGGCGACGACGGTGATGATGGCCAACCCCTCGGATCTGTCGGAAATAGACGGATTACACAAACTTCTCGACGAGATTCAGCAATGCCTGCTGGGCTTGTCCCAATTGACGGATCCCGTTCGGCAGGAAGCGGCGGGGGCCGCGACCTCGGCTTGCGATCTGATCGATCAACTGCGGGCCCACGAATCAGGCGATGCCAAGCAGACCCTTCAGCAGGTCTCCGATACGATCGTGGCCCTCCAGCAGCTCAACGAGCAAATCACGCGGAGTGTTTCCCCCGACAAGATCACCGTGGCCTTTCCCGGATCCCGGGGAAATTCGCCGGCCGTCGAAACCGCGACTCCGGCCGCGAGATTGCCTGGGGAATCCCCGGCGCAGGCGATCGCGCCGGCCGATCCGCAACCGGCTGCAGCTCCGGAAGAATCCAAACCTCGACTCGACAACAATCTGTGGGTGATCAACCTGGACGACGAGGATCTAGTCAAGGATTTCGTGGCCGAAGCGGCCGAACATATCGAGTCGGTGGAGGCGGGCCTGCTGGAACTGGACAGCAATCCGTCGGATAGCGAGTCGATCAACCGGATCTTCCGCGGATTTCATACCATCAAGGGGATGGCGGGCTTTCTGAATCTGATTCCGATCGGCAAGCTGGCCCATGCGGCCGAAAACTTGCTGGATATGGCCCGCAAGGGCAACCNNCAATCTGGAACTGGTCTTCGGATCCGTCGATCTGCTCAAGGGTCTGGTGGACGGTCTCAAGATGAACATGGGAACCGGTGAGCCGGTTACCCTCAGCCCGGAGATGCCCAAGCTTCTGGACAATCTGAAGGCCGCCGTTGAAGGCCGACCGGTGACAGGATCTGCCCCGGTGCCGGTCCCGGCTCCGAACGCGGCGACCCCGAAGGAAGACGCCCCAACGCCCAGCGTTGAATCCAAAGAACAAACCGAGTCGTTGGCGGCTGAGGCTGAACCCATCGTTTCGGTCGAGTCCATACCCCAGACCAGTCCGGCCGATAGCGTTACCCCGGTCGAAATATCCTCGCCCAAAGCCGAAACCGAAAAAGCCGCCGAGCATGACGAGGCCGCTGAACGATCCGGCGACAATCGAAAAATCAAGGCCGCCGCGACCGACGAAAAGATCAAAGTGAGCACCTCGCGTCTGGACAATCTGGTCAATATGGTGGGAGAACTGGTGATCTCGCAGTCCATGGTCCTGCAGGATGCTCATGCGGCCCTGGCGCCCGATCACTCGCTGTGCCGCAAGGTCAGCCATCAGGGTAAACTGGTTCGCGAATTACAGGAATTGTCCATGATGATGCGGATGGTTCCGATCCAGGGCGTGTTCCAGAAAAT
>PMBP01000154.1 GCA_003152975.1 Phycisphaerales bacterium
ATCCTGGCGGTTCCGCTGGGCCACGATTCCAAGATTTTTGGGCTGATGGTCGCCACGAACATCCAGAACAAGCCCGATTTCGACAGCGTGGACATCAAGTTGTTCACCTGCGTGGCCAACCAGTGTTCGGTCTTTATCGAAAACGGCCGTCTGTTCGGCGACCTCAAGGAGTTGTTTATCGGCTCGCTGAAGGCCCTGACCAACAGTATCGACGCCAAGGACCGCTACACCCGCGGTCATTCAGACCGCGTGGCCTTCATCTCCCGCTGGATCGCCGANNCGGCCTCCTGCATGACATCGGCAAGATCGGCATCAGCGAATCCGTTCTCTGCAAGAAGGGCAAGCTGACCGACGAAGAGCGGAGCCGGATCATGGCGCACCCGCGGATCGGCGCCTCGATACTGTCGGACATCAAGCAAATGAAACAGATCGTGCCGGGCGTGCTCTACCATCACGAGAAGATCGACGGGTCCGGCTATCCCGAAGGACTCAAGGGCGACCAAATTCCCCTGGTCGGCAAGATCATCTCGTTGGCCGACGCCTTCGACGCGATGACCTCGCGCCGGGTCTATCGCGACGCCATGACCATCAAGAAGGCCTGTTCCGAAATCGAAAAAGGCCTCGGCACGCACTTCGACGCGCCGATTGGACGGATCTTCCTTGAAAGCGATATTCGCAAGCTCTGGGAGATTATCCAGGATGGTTTTATCGAAAGCTGGGATTATAGCAATTTCTCCGAATACGGCGCCGTGGCGGTCGGAACCCTGATCCAGTAGCGGCGGAAGAATTCGAATGAAGATCGAAACCCAAAATTACAATCAGGTTACGGTGCTCAAACTCTTCGGCGAGTTCGCCTCGGATTCGGCCAAAGCGTTTCAGGATCAGGCGACCAGCCTGCTGGCTGCCGGATCTCGTTGCCTGATCGTGGACCTGGCCGAGGTCGGATTCATCGACAGCGCTTGCCTGGAGCAGTTGTTGTGGTTCCGGGATTACTGCCAGGAAAACCGCTGCCAGATGAAACTGGCGTCCCTGGACGAGAACTGCACGAAAATCATGGAAATTACGCGGCTGCTGCCGCAGTTCGATGTGTATGCCGAGCTGCCGCAGGCCGTCAAGAGTTTTGTCTGATTCAGGTGCGATCGAACGGATGACCGAACTACTGAAAGAAACCAAGTTGCAACTCGGGCAGGTTCTGCTCAGCCGAAACATCATCACCGAAGAGCAGATCCAGCAGGCCCTCCGTGCCCAGAAGCAGGGAGGGCACAACAAACTGCTCGGCGAGTTGCTGATCCAGCTTGGCTTTTGTACCGAAAACCAGATTGCGTCCGCCCTGGCCGAGGCCTACGGCGTTCCCTATGCGCCGATCTCGCCCAAGCTGTGCGATCCGGCCGTGGTGGAACTGTTGCCACGGGATTTTCTCGACGAGCACGCGGTATTGCCGCTATTCAAGGTCTATGCCACGCTCACAGTCGCCGTCAGCGAGCCGTCGAATGTCTTTTTGATCGACGAAATCGAGCGGATCAGCAATTGCAAGGTCCAGGTTGTCTGCGCTACCGCCAAGGATATCCGCTCGACGCTGCAGACCTACATGCCCGCGGCGAATGTTTTCGTGATCGACGATATCATCGACGACGCGGCCCTCGACGATTTTACGATGATCGAAAACATCACGGAGGACATCGCCAACCTCAAGGAGGTTGCCGGCCAGTCCCCGGTCCTCAAGCTGGTCAATTACCTCCTGTACAATGCCGTCCACGAGAACGCCAGCGACATTCACATCGAACCCGGCGACAAAAAACTCCGCGTGCGGTACCGCGTCGATGGCCGCCTGTATGAAAAGATGACGCCGCCTTACCAGATGCATTCGGCGATTGTATCCCGCATCAAGATCATGGCCGATCTCGATATCGCCCAGCGGCGACTGCCGCAGGACGGCAGCATCCATGTCCTCATGGAAGGCCGGCCGATCGACCTGCGGGTTTCGGTGATGCCCGGGAGTTTCGGCGAAAAAGTCGTCGTCCGTGTCATTGACGCCCGCAAGATATTGACCCATCTGGAGTCTCTCGGGTTCAGCTTCGATAACCTCAAGTTGTTCAAGCAGGTCATCGAGGCGCCTCACGGCATTGTGCTGGTTACCGGTCCGACCGGCTCCGGCAAGAATACCACGCTGTATGCGGCCCTGCAGGAACTCAACGGCGAAGAGGTCAATATTTGCACGGTCGAGGACCCGGTCGAGTGTACGATCAACGCCATCAACCAGTTCCAGGTCAGCGACACGGCCGGATTCAATTTCTCCACGGCCCTTCGCAGCCTATTGCGGCAGGATCCCGACATCATCATNNTCCAGGCCGCCCTGACCGGCCATCTGGTTCTTTCTACGCTGCACACCAATGACGCGCCCGGAGCCGTCACGCGCCTGATCGATCTGGGTGTGGCTCCCTACCTGGTCAGCGCTTCGCTGATCGCCGTTCTGGCCCAGCGGCTCGTCCGTAAGGTTTGCCCGAACTGCAAGCAGGAATACGAACCCCACATCAGCATCCAGCGAGCCGTGGAGAAATGGCTCAACAGCCCCGGCAAGTTCTATCGCGGCATGGGGTGCCGCAAATGCCGTAATACCGGCTATCTGGGCCGCATCGCGATCCACGAACTGTTTGTCCCGTCTGAGGAGATTCTCGACATGATGGCCCAGAATGTCACCCTCAAACAGTTGCGCGAGGCCGCTCTGAAAAACCGTATGGCCCCGCTGCACATCGACGGCGTCCAGAAAGCCGTGGCCGGGATCACGACCATCGATGAAATCCTTCGCGTCACCAGCGCTCCGGAGTGATCCCATGAACCTGGCCTTGTCCAAACTGTTGATGGGTCGAAACTGGGTGGCGCCGGCCGTCTCCAACCTCAAGGTCAAATCGTCCGATCTTATCCTGTTTACGACGCAGTTGTCGATCATGCTCGAAAGCGGCGTGGTCCTCAGTGAGGCACTGGAGGCCATTTCAGAACAGGAACACTCCGGTATTTTCAAGGCCGTCATCGGAGACATCGCCGAGCGGATCAAGAACGGCGACAGCTTTTCGGTTGCCCTGGCCAACTACCCCCGCATTTTCAACACCATGTTCATTAGCATGGTCAAGGCCTCCGAGGCCTCCGGGAAAATGCCCGAAATGCTGGAAGTTCTCGGCGGCTATCTCAACGCCGAGGCCGAAACCCGTAAACAGATCAAGGCCGCGATGATCTACCCGTTCATCATGTTGCTGATGGCCACGGCGGCAACGGGTTCGCTGATGTTCTTCGTACTGCCTCGGTTTTCCAAGATATATCAAGCCCGCGGCGCGGCCCTGCCCAAGTTGACGCAGATCCTGGTTAATTTCAGCGGCATGTTGGGCGACCTGCGAATCATGGTGTCGGCGGCATTTTCGATCGGCGTATTGTATTTCCTGCTGCAAATGTGGCGGCAGACGGTGTCCGGCCAGAAGATCATCGATTGGTTCAAGGTCCACTGCCCCATTATCGGCACCATGTTCATCGACACCGTCATGACCCGCGGCATGCGGATCATGGCGACCATGATCAATACCGGTGTCAGTCTCCTGGAGGCCCTGGAAGTGGTTCAATCCTCCTGCGATAATTATTACTTCCGGACCCTATGGCTTTCAACCGACGCCAAGATCCGCGATGGCTATCAATTCTCGGATTCCATCCTCCTGTCACCCCACCATACCCTCGTGGCGTCCCCGATCATCCAAATGCTGCGAGCCGGCGAAAAATCCGGCCAGATCGGCCAGGTCTGCGACAAAGTCTCCATATTCTACCAGAAAAAGCTCCAGAACTCGATCCGGATCGTGACTTCCCTGATTGAGCCCCTGATGATTGTGATCATGGGTTTCGTCATCGGTACCATCGCCATTGCCCTGTTGCTGCCCGTATTCCGTATTTCCAGCATTATGGCCCATTAGCGGTATCCTGTCGCGGTTTCTTTTCCGGGACTGATCAGATTGCATGTAACATATTTATTAACAATGGGTTACACGCGTTTCTCATGGGGGAGGAAGCAGGGGACATTCGGTGGATATATCGTAACAGATTCAGGATCCATCGACTCAATAGAGTAATGCTTCTGGATCATAATAGTGCGCTTTTTGTGAAGGGATAGCCATGTTTTTCGGAAAAGGGTTCGTTCAGTGGGTTCTTTTGACGGTTTGTTCGACCGTTGGCGTTTGTTCTGCTGCCTGCCCTGTCGGGGATCTCAATGGGGATTGCCAGGTGGATTTGCAGGATTTGGCCATCTTTGCCGGGCAATGGCTGGAGATGCCAGACTGTTCTACTCTTCCTTGTGCCGATCTGAATGGCGCTGACGGGGTCAACCTGGCCGATTTGGCCATTCTGTCCCGAAACTGGGGATTGAAGTCCTATCCTATCCTGTTCAATGAGTACATGTCCAGTAATCATAGTACCATTGAAGATCCGGATAATCCCGGAGAATATCCTGANNGTTCCGTCCGGCGGTTTTCTGTTGTTATGGATGGACAGGGATCTGAAACAGGGACCGACCCACTTCGATTTCAAGCTCAGCGCCACCACTTCGGAATTTGTTGGGCTCAGCGATCCGTCGGGTCAGCCAATCGATTCGCTCGATACAATTCCTCTTACGGGCGACATATCCTACGGCCGTAAGCTCGACGGCGCCGCCGAATGGATGATCTTCGGCCCGTCCACTCAATCCAGCCCCACCCCCGGAACCTCCAATGGTTCGGTCGAGGATGACGATAAGGTCATGATTTCCGAAATTATGTACCATCCCTTCAATGTCGCCCATCCGCTGGCTGAGGATATCCGCGAGGAATTCTTCGAATTGTACAACTCCGGCGTCCGTCCGGTTCGCCTCGGCGGTTGGCGTGTTACCCGTGGAGTGGACTTCACTTTCCCAGAGGTGACGATTCAGCCGAAGGCCTATCTGACCGTTGCCGCCAATGTGGCGATTTTTCAGGGCAAATACCCGTCTGTGACGAATGTTGTCGGCGGCTGGATTGGCCACCTGAGTAACTCCGGCGAGACGATCGAGGTTGTCAATACCCTGGGCCGCGTGATCGATTCGGTCCCCTATTCCGACGAAGGCGACTGGTCCTCCCGACTTCTGGGTCCGGTGGAACTGAGCCATCGCGGGTGGGAATGGTCGGATCTGACCGATGGGCAAGGACATTCCCTGGAGTTGAGGAATCCCGCGATGCCCAACGAATACGGCAAGAACTGGGGTGCCAGCCAGAGCGTGGGCGGAACGCCCGGTCGGGCAAACTCCGACGCAACGGACAACATCGCCCCGTTAATCCTGAATGTCAAACATATGCCCGTGATTCCCAGACCCGCAGATCCGGTGACAGTTACGGCACGGATACTGGATGAACAAATGACCGGTTTGACGGTCAACCTGCATTATCGCAAGGATACCTCGACCTATCAGGGCAATCCCGCAAACG
>PMBP01000262.1:0-203 GCA_003152975.1 Phycisphaerales bacterium
GCCTGCTGGGCCAAGGGGGCCTGGCCGGTCACCGCGCAGGGATTCGGCGGCCGCACCAATCCCGCCGCCGGCGAGCAGTTCGACCACTATACCGTCGAATTCACCTTCGCCGACGGGAGCAAGCTGATGGAATTCGCCCGCCACATGACCGGCTGCTGGGAAACCTACTCCGACTTGGCCCACGGCACCAAGGGCTCGGCCGT
>PMBP01000262.1:210-16444 GCA_003152975.1 Phycisphaerales bacterium
AGCCCCACAACGAGGCCAAACGCGCCTGCGAATCGCAGATCGCCGGGATCATGGGCCGCGCCGCCGCCAACACCGGCCAGATGATCACATGGGATCAGGCCATGAATTCGAATTTCCAGTTCGTGGCCGACATCGACCACTTGAACTTCAACACGCCCGCGCCGGTTACCCCGCTGCCCGATGGCGGCTACGCTGCACCGGTGCCGGGCCTGACCAAGGAAATCTGACCTTCAATAAGGGAAAAGACTCCCCGAAGTCGAAAAATTGATTCGTTTTGGATATTATCCTTGTAACGGGCTCAACAATGTGCTATAAGGAGAGCCGTGCGTATTCGTCATGCTCCAGAATGGACGCGGAAAACCCCGCGCCATCGTCCGTTAGCTTTTCTGAATCCGCTTGTTTTGAATGCGATTGGGGACACCATCGCGGATTCATGGCATTTCCGAAGGCCGCCTTTGAGTCTCCTCTCCAATCGGTGTTTCGGCTTTCGTTGTAGATTTGACAAGGAAAAAGTATGCCATTTGCTTCAATTGGACTTAGTGACCCGCTGGTGCGGGGAATTCTGGCGACCGGTTACACGGCGCCGACGGAAATTCAATCGCAGGCGATCCCCGCCGCCCTCGAAGGCCGCGACATCCTGGGCTGTGCCCAGACGGGAACCGGCAAGACCGCCGCGTTCGTTCTGCCGATCCTGCATCGGCTCAGCCACGAGCGGCCCCAACCCGCAAAAGGAATCCTGTCCCTGATCCTGGCCCCGACCCGCGAGTTGGCCGTGCAGATCGAGCAGGCCATCCTCGAGTACGGCCGCTTCACCCGCCTGCGGACCCTGGCGGTCTATGGCGGCGTCAGTATCGACGCCCAGTTCAAGGCCCTCCGCCGCGGCGTCGAGATCCTCGTCGCCACGCCCGGGCGTTTGCTCGACCACATCCAGCGGGGCACGATCGTCCTGCGGAATATCGAAGTCCTCGTCCTGGACGAGGCCGACCGTATGCTCGACATGGGCTTTATCAACGATGTGCGGAAGATCGTCGCCCTGATTCCGGAAAAACGCCAGACGATGCTCTTCTCGGCGACGATCCCGCCGGAAATCAAGGCGCTGGCCGCGAAGATACAGAAATCCCCCAAGGTCATCCAGGTCGGCCAGCAGCACAACCCCATCGAGACGATTACCCAGCATGTCTATCCGGTTATCAAAGAACGCAAGATCGAACTGCTGATCCACCTGTTGCGGACCCAGCAGATGGATTGCGTGCTGGTCTTCTCGCGGACCAAGCACGGCGCCGACCGCATCCATTACCGCCTCGAACGGGCCGGAATCCTGTCGGTTGCGCTGCACTCCGGCCGCAACCAGAGCCAGCGGCAGCGGGCGATGGAGGGCTTCAAAAGCGGAAAATACACCGTCATGGTCGCCACCGACATCGCCGCCCGCGGGATCGATGTCGAGGGGATCTCGCATGTGATCAACTTCGATGTTCCGGCCTTCCCCGAAGACTACATCCATCGCATCGGCCGCACCGGCCGCGCCACCGCCGTCGGCGACTCCATCACCTTTGTCGCCCCCGACGAGGAAAACTCCCTGCACAAAATCCAGCGGTTCATCAACCGTACCTTCCAACCCGAACGCTGCGAGGATTTCGACTACAGCCGGCCCAAACCCGCTCCCGGCCAGCCGACACAAAGACCCCGACCCGACCATGGTGGGCATCAGACCTCGCAAAGACCCCGCTCAGACCACGACGGGCAACAGACGCCGCAACGACCGCATTCCGGACAGCGCCCCGCCCCCCGCTCGTTTTCCGGTGGAAAACCCAGTTCGTTCGGCAAGAAACGCTTTCCCAAAACAAAACGCCGACCCTTCTGATCCTTCCCGGGTCGGCGTTTTGAATATTCAATAGTCAATATTAAATATTAAATTTACTTGTATTCCCGGTCCTTGAGAACCCCCGGCTGGGGCTGCGGATACAATCCGTCCGGACCCGGAACCACCGGCGCCGCCCCGTCGGCGGTCAGCTTGTCCGCATCCGGCGCAAACTCGTGCTGGCAGTTCATCATCTGCTCGAAGGTCACCGTGTTGCCGGTGTGCGCGGCCATGCGCCCCATCGAAGTGACCAGACTGGCCTCGGCCCCGCGCTGGACCTCGTTATACGGCTTGTCGGCCCGGATCGCGCCGATCAGGTCGTCCCATTCGAGTTGATAGGGGCTGGGCTCCGGCTGCGGGAATTTCCAGATCAGGTTGGCGTCGTCGAATTTCTGCCCCTTGAAAGTCCGCACCTTGCCGGGCGTATGGGAATTGGTCGTGATCGTCGCGCAACCCTTGGAACCGTGGGCAAAACTCGAAAACGCCATTTCGCAGCCCTTCATGTTACGGCCGTCGTAAAACAGCTTGGCCCCGTCGGCATAAGTATATTCGACGGCGTAGTTGTCGAAGTTCTGATCGACGGCCTTGCCCCGGAAATGTCGCGCGCCGATGGCATGGGCCTTCACCGGCCAGCTTCCCTTCATCCAGGAACACTCGTCGATCTGGTGGATGTAGTAGTCGCTGTACATCCCGCCGCTGGCCCACAGGAAACTATGGAATTTCTGGATCTGGTACATTGTCTCGCTGATATCGGAGGGTTTGGGGCCGCAGGTGGCCGATATCCCGGCCATGCGGTAGGCCCGCATCGCGATAATGTCGCCGATCTCGCCCGACTCGATCCGCGCTTTCAGCTCCTGCCGCCCCTTGCAGTGCCGGATCATCAGCCCCACGCCAACCTTCAGGTTCTTCTGGATCGATTCTTCCGCCAGCTTGATCATCCGCCGCGTGGTCGGGCCGTCAACCGTCACCGGCTTTTCCATAAAGACATTGAGTTTCTTTTCAATCGCGTAGGTGAAATGCACCCAGCGAAAGGCCGGCGGCGTGGCCAGAATAACCACATCGCCGGGCTTGAGGCAATCCATCGCCTTCTTGTACGAATCCAGGCCGAGAAACTTCCGGTCCTCCGGCACATCCATCGTATCGGAGAAATCCTTCTTAAGTTCCGTGAAGCTGCCGTTCATTTTGGCTTGGAAGACATCCGCCATGGCCACCAGCTTGACCGGGCCGTTCTTAACGGACATCGCCTGTTCGGCGGCGCCGGTGCCGCGACCCCCGCAACCCACAAGGGCCACCTGAATCGTGTTGTTTTCCGCGGCAAACAGGCCCGACGCCAAGCCCGGAGCCAGCGAGGAAATCGCCGCCAGCGTGCCGGTCGTCTTGAGAAATTCGCGACGAGTCGATGGAATCGATTCATTCATGGTTTTTTCTCCACATAATACTGAGTAATGAGATCGCTTCGTTCTATAGTTCCCAGCCGGAACGGTACTCGCGCCGGACCAGTTTCTGCGCTTCCGCCGAGTTGGTGATCTTCATGGCCGCGTCGTCCCACGACAATCGCTTCCCGGTCCGGACCGCGATGTTGCCCAGGCACAGGGCCGTTGTCACTTTGGCCGAAAATTCGAAGTTGGCCGCCGGCTGGACTTCCTTGTTGCCCTTGCAGGCCTCGATCCATTCCCGCTCGTGCCCGATCGATCGCGGCAGGGTCTTGGGCGGCTCCGCAAAATCCTTCTTCTCCGCCGACAGCAGCCGCGGCTTGCCTCCGGTAAAATCGCACAGGATGCTGGCCGACGAACCGGCAAAGATTAATCCCTCTTTGTCCAGCGTTGCCCCGCCGGCCAGTTCCCGCGGCGTACGCGGCAACAGGCCCCCATCGTACCACGACAATTCGATCGACCTGCCCCCTTCAGCGGGGAAGTTGAAATGGACCAGCGAGGCCTTTGGGTACGATTCATCGCACAGTTCCGAGCTGCTGGCCTCGATGGAATCCGGAACGCCCAGTTTCAGCGCGCGATAGATCGTGTCGAAACTATAGCAGCCCATATCGCCCAGCGCCCCGCAACCGAAATCGTGCCAGCCGCGCCACACGAACGGCTGATAGATGCGATGATACGGCCGCTGCGCCGCCGGACCCAGCCACAGATTCCAGTCCATCCCCTCCGGAACCGGCATCGACTCGGACGGCCGGTCGATCCCCTGCGGCCACACGGGCCGATTGGACCAGTTGATCACGCGGCGGATGGGCCCCGCCGCGCCCGACGATACCCACTCGCACAGCCGTCGCGTATCTTCCGACGCCGCCACCCCCACGGCCACCTGCGTCGCCACCCGGGTTTGTGCCGCCACTTCGGCCATTTTGCGGGCCTCGTAAATGTTATGCGCCATCGGCTTTTGGCAGAAGACATGCTTGCCCTTCTTCATCGCCGCGATCGAGACCGTCGCGTGCAGGTGGTCCGGCGTCCCGATGACCACCGCATCGATGTCGGCCTGCTTGTCCAGCATCTGCCGAAAATCCTGGAACGCCTTGCAGCCCTTGTACTGGCCCGATGGCGTCTTGGCCGCGTAGTAGGCGTCCACGATCTGCCGCGCCGGCTCGTAGCCGCACACGCCGCTGGTCACCTTCAGCGTCCGCGTCAGCGAGATCGGCGCCTCGGGGCTGAGCCACTCCCAACCGGTCTTGACGCCCAGCAGGTCCCGAACGCTGTTACGGAACTCGTTCGTGCCCCACTGCGGAAAATCGTTGGCCTGCTTGATCGCGTCGCACACGGCCACCGCCTGGACATCCGCATGCTTGAGAAAGCCGAACATCACCCGCATCCCCTGCGAACCAACGCCGACAAAGGCCAGGTTCACTTTGCCGCTGGGCGGGGTCTGCCCGGCGCCGATAACCGAACGCGGCACGATACTGAAAACCGCCGCGCTCCCCGCCGCGGCCAGAAAATCCCGACGGGACAGGGTTGGCTTCGGAACCTTATTCATAATAAAATCCTCCAGATCATCATAAATAAATCGGTGAGGCACGGATCTTACCGCACCTCACCAATAATCAATCGTCAATCTTCAATAGTCAATCCCTACGCCTTGACCTTCGTGGCGAAGTCCTCGACATACTTGACGCACTGCGCGACCTCCTCCACCAGTTGCGGCGACTGATGCTCGTATTCCACCGTCATCACGCCCCGCCACTTCCAGTCATAGATCTGTTTGAGGAGTGCCGCATAGTTGGCCTTGCCTGTGCCCAGCGGAACATCGCGGCTGTCGCGCTTGCCGGACTCTTCTGCGTCTTTGAGATGAATGGTGTTAATCCGCTTCTGATACTTCTTCAAACTCTCCAGCGTGTCCAGGCCCGACCGCACCCAGTGGCCCGTGTCCGGCGCCCCGCCGATCCGGGGACTCTTCCCCTCGACCGCCTTGGCAAAGACATCCGGATTCCAATACGCCGATCCCGACCCCTCCGGGTGATTGTGGATCGCCAGGTTGATCTTGTATTCCTCGCACAGCTTGTCGATATCCGCCAGGGCCTCGATCGGCGGCTCGGCCACAATCGTTTCGACCCCCATCTCCTTGGCGAAATCGAAGATCCCGCGGTATTTGGTCTTGTCGGCCTCCAGTTGCGCGTAGAAATTCGGCATCTTGATGCCCAGGTCGTCCATCCGTTTCTTCATCTCCTTGCGGTTCTCCGCCGACAGCGATTCGCTGCATGTAAGATCCGGTTTTTCCTTGCTCAGCTTCAAAAAGAATGCCGGCTCGACATTCGCAACACCCATCTTGACCACCACATCCAGCATCTCGTAAAAGCTGCGATCACGGAAGGTGTACTGTTGAATACACAGCCGCCAACCCAGTTTCTCCGCGTTCGGCGTGCTGATCCTGATTTTGGGCGACTCTTGGAGACCCCCCATGCCGCCCTGGGGTTTGCGGGCAGGTTTGGCCGCCGGTCTGGCCGCCGGCCTTTCGGCCGCCTGGGCCAGGGATGCCATCACGGCCGCCGCCGTTCCCGAGGCCACCGTCTTGATCAGTAACTCGCGACGATTGAAACGATCCATCTTCATGGTTACTCTCCCATAGAATCAGATTTATTACATCCAGAACCATCCGATTGCACGGTTCGTACGCTCGCCAGGGATCATCGACTTCCATTATAGACCGCTTTCCCCGCCGGGCAAGCCCAATCCCCCGCGTCCCAAAATTTCACCGGTTTTCTTCTTGACACCTCCCCCACAACCCGCTATGTTGAAGAATTGATCGTACGGGTTGAATCAGGCCAAGACAGGTGTACGAAGACGAGGTATAGGGTGAGATGAGGTTTTTCGTTCATATCCGAATACCGAATGCACGACAGTGGGGTGTCGTCCAAGGTGTTGTTTCTCTTCAAATTCCACTTTCTTTAATCTACACAGACAGGGTCTGCGCCGTGGATTCGGTATTCACGGCCCCGGCCGGCCGTTTCGGCCGACTGCGGAGACGCCGCCTGTGAGGATCCATAGGGAAACCCATAAAATCGGAGCATATCCTTTTTGGAGGGTAACACCATGAAAAAGATTTTGTTGTATTTGATGGGATGTTTGGTGGTCACCGGCGGGGCCTGGGCGGCTCTGCAGGATGGCTTGGTGGCCTATTGGCCGTTGGAAGACAATCTCAACGATGTTACCGGAAATGGCCACAACGGAACCGGATTCAATGCCGGAGCCGGCCTCACCTATGTCGCGGGGAAAGTCGGACAAGCGCTCAATGTTGACGGCACGGGTGGACACGGCGTCGATACCGGAACCTGGAGCCCCAATGTCCATACCGGACCCTTCTCGGTTGCCTGCTGGGCCCGCTGGAAAGGCGGCGGCTCGCAATGGCAGGGACTGATCGGGAAGGCCGATGCGTGGGGTTCGGCGGATACTACGACGGAAAATAATATTAAGGAATACTGGTATATCGAGAGCGGGGACACCACCGGAACCAACGCCTTATATTTCCAGACGCCCAATAGCGGCGCTTGGCAAACTGCCCAACTCCTGATCGCCGATCAGTGGCGATATGTCGTTGCCGTGTATAGCGCCGGCATCGCGACCTTGTATGTCGATGGCCAGCAGGTGGCCAGTGGTTCCTTGAATCTGGATGAGAGAGACTTCAACAATCACTTTGTCTTCGGATGCAAAGAGAACGGCGGAGCCAACACCTTCAACGGGGCCCTCGATGAAATCGCCGTCTGGAATCGAGCGTTAACCACCGACGAAATTACGGAGTTGTACAACGGCGGCAACGGCAAATCGTTGTCCGGCGAAAAATGGCAGGCTATCAATGTGGCTCCGGTCAACAAGGCTACAGGGATTCCGCTGGCCGGGACCAAGCTCCAATGGCAGGCCTCGCCCGATCCGGCCCCCAAGCCCATTATCCGATACGATGTGTATCTCGGGAAAGATTATACGCTCGTCTCCGATGTGGCCGATCCCAACCATGAGGCCCGTGTCGCCCAAGTGGCGGCGACGGTATTTGAATACAACACCGGGGCCTTGAAAGACAACACCACCTATTACTGGCGGATCGATACGGTCATCGATGATGTCAACATGGCCTTCGGCCAGGTCAGGGGTTTCCAGACCGTCGTCATGACCCCGATCATCACCGGGCAACCGAAAAATGTATCGGTGGGTCCGGGCGGCTGGCCGGTCTCCTTCTCCGTCGTCGCGACATCCAACGACGGTACGATCTCCTACAAGTGGTTCAAGAAGGGCAGCGCTACCGTCCTTTCCTCGACCGATACGCTTTCCTTCGCCGCTACCGACGGCAAGCAGGGACAATACTATTGCCAGCTGACAAATGCCTTTACCACCGCGCCGGTTGTTTCGGATACCGCGGATCTGACGATTGTGCCTCCGGCTCCGGCAGGTCTGGCGGCGGGCATGGTCGGATACTGGCCTCTCGACAACAACGGCGCCGACGCATCCGGAAACGGACTCAACGGTACCGTCACAGGCGACACGACCTTTGTGACCGCCAAGATCGGCGGCGGCGCATCGCTGGATGGGCTTGGTGATTTCATCCAGATCCCCAACAATGCGGCCCTTGACCTCACCCAGGCGATGACTGTGGCCACCTGGGCCAAAACTCGCGGTGCCTGGCGGTTCGGCTGGGAATCCATTGTCTGTAACGGCGAAAATTCCTGGCGCATGCAGCGCGATGCATCCAATCCGGGCATCGAGTGGGCCCTGGGATATTGGGAGACCTACGGCGGATCGTTCGGACCCAAGACGATTGACGACAGCCAGTGGCACTTGATCGTCGGAATGACCGACGGCACGACCGAAAAACTGTTCGTGGACGGCGTCCTGGATGCCCAGCACTCCACGATCGGCAATCCGCCCATTCAGGTACAGGCCGACAAAACCCTCGGTATGCGGATCGGCTCGAATCCGGAAAACATCGCCCGCGACTTCGACGGTTGGCTCGATGAGACGGTCGTCTGGAATCGCGCCTTGTCCGATACGGAAGTGACGGCCCTGTTCAACGGTGGTCAGGGCGTGGCCCTGGTTAATCCGTGGCAACCCAACACCCCGACGCCCGGCGATGGTTCGGCCGGCGTGGATCCGTCGGTCGATCTGACGCTGAAGTGGCAACTCGGTAAGGTTCCGCCCTTCGGCGCCCAGTACCAGGTCTATTTCGGCGAATTCGGCGAGGCCCTGATCCTCGTGGGCTCGACGACGAACCTCCAGTATGTCCTGCCCAAGGCCATGATGGCCTACGATAAGAAGTTCTCTTGGCGGGTCGATACGACCTATCAGGGTACGACCGAAACCGGCCAGGTCTGGTCCTTCGAGACTATCAAGCTCCTGCCGATCATCGTGACCAATCCGGCCGATGTCGTCGTTCCGGATAAGGGAACGGCAAGCTTCTCGTTTGTCGTCACATCCCCCACGACCGTAACCTACAAGTGGTACAAGCAGGAATCCAGCGCGCTGGTCGGGACCGGCAATCCCCTCGTGCTGAACAATGTCAGCGCCGCCGGCGAGGGCTTCTACTATTGCGACGCGATTAACTCCGCCGGAACCGTTCGTTCGGCGTCCGCTTCGCTGATGCTCGAACAGCTCCTGGCCTATTGGAAGATGGACGAGACCGTCCTGGCCGCCGATACCGGCGCCCTCATCAAGGATTCCACCGTCTTCACGCATGACGGCACCAAGTTCGGTGATGTCCATAGTGTTGACGGAATGACCGGCAACGCGATGGCCTTCGACGGCAATGGCGACTATATCGACACCGGAACCTGGAACCCCAACGAGCATTCGGCGCAGCTCACCATCGCTATGTGGGTCAAGTGGGCCGGCCTCAACGGCCAGTACCAGGGCCTCATCGGCAAGCGTGACGGGTGGGGTGCAGCCAACATGATGTGGCAGCTCGAACTGAACATCGATACCGGCGCGATGGCCTTCGCCCGCGAGGGTAGCTATCCTCCGGGAGTCGGGGCGTTGCCCGTCGGAGAATGGGCCTTTGTGGCCGTCACCTTCGACGGAACCAACGCGACGATCTATCGCGACGGCCTTTCGGTTGCCTCCGGCGCCTTCTCGCTGGGCAACAAACCCGACGCCCGTCTGGTCGTCGGTGCCAGCGAGGCCAGCGGCGGCAATCCCTTCAACGGGGCCCTGGACGATGTCCGGATCTACAACTATGCCCTCGACGCACTGGAAGTCGCCCACCTCTTTACGAAGGACGAAGGAACGGTCTGCATGGGCAATCCCGCCCACGATCTCGACGGCAACTGCCGCGTGGGTCTCAACGATGTGGCCCTCTTCGCGGCCGAATGGCTTAAGTGTAACCTGGTCCCGCAGTCGGCGTGTCAATAATCGGCCAACGGATGAACAAGGACAAACTAAAGACTCCTGATAAATAGACGGAGGAATATCCAATGAAACGAAACTTGATGATACTCACTTTTCTGTGTCTGGGATTGTTGATTCATCCGACGGCCCAGGCCGCCCTCAAGGATGGCCTGGTCGCCTATT
The DNA here is from genome assembly GCA_003152975.1 of Phycisphaerales bacterium. Lineage (GTDB taxonomy): Bacteria > Planctomycetota > Phycisphaerae > Sedimentisphaerales > Anaerohalosphaeraceae > FEN-1350. Next base: position 10,057 of record PMBP01000262.1, read on the forward strand.
GGCCGGTCGATGGCAATCTGACGGATGAAACCGGCAACGGCCACAACGGCACCGCCCTCAACGGCGGAGGTGCCCTGTCGTATGTCCCCGGCAAGTTTGGACAGGCCGCCAACTTCAGCGGCGTCTGGGGCGGTGGAGTCGATACCGGTACCTGGAGCCCGAATGTGCATAATGGCCCCTTCTCCCTGGCTTGTTGGGCCCGCTGGCAGGCCGGCGGCCAATCGCAGTGGCAGGGACTCATCGCCAAACGCGACCAGTGGAGCGCTACCGCCGATACGCCTGAAGTCAACAGCTATCGGGCCTACTGGTACATCGAATTCAGCCACGATGCCGCCAATCCGCCCGCCAACCAGAAGACCCAGAATCTCTATTTTCAGAGCGACCGCGGCGGTCCCTGGCAAAATGCCAAGAAACTGAACTCCGGTCAGTGGCAATATGTCGTCGCCACATTTGACGGAACCAACGGGTTCCTGTATCTCGATGGCCAGCAGATCGCCAATGGCGCCCTTCTGCTTGACGAGCGGGACCTCAACAACCACATCGTCTTCGGTGCTGTGGGCTATGACGGCGCCGGCAACATCGAAAACGCCTTCTGCGGCGCCATGGACGAAGTCGCCNNGACGGTACCCTCCTCGGCGGCAATCAGTGGAAGGCGACCAACCCGGTCCCGGCCGACGGCGCCAAGCTTCTTCCTGTGGACGCCGACCTGACCCTGCAATGGAGTCCGCCCACCGTCGTTCCGCCCAAGCCGATCACGATGTACGATGTGTATTTCGGGACCGACAAGGCTGCGGTTACCGATGCCAATGGCATCAGCCCCCTCAAGCTCGGAACCGTGGCGGCCGCCAGCGAGCTCAAGTGGATCATCACCAAGGCCAATCTCAAGCGCGACCTGACTTACTACTGGCGTATCGATGCCATGACCGACCGCAATGAGCCCAATATCGCCTATGGCAAGGTCTGGAGCTTCGAAACCAAAAAGAGCATCCCTGTTGTCCTGACCAATCCGACCGACCAGATCGTCGCATTCGGCGATTCTGCGTCGTTCACGGTGACCGTCGAATCCCCGACTGCCTATACGGTCAAGTGGTATCGGGAAGATGCCCCGACAACCGTCGTGGGCGCCGGCACCACGCTGACGGTCCCGAATGTTCAGCTTCCGCTCTTCGGAAAGAAGTACTTCGCCGTCGCCACCAACACCATCGGTGATAGTCTGCCCTCCGGCTCCGCAGGCATCTACATGCGGACCCTCGTGGCCCATTACGCCTGCGACGATGTCATTTCGGACACAAACAAAGTCGTTGTCGATTCGTCCGGCCTCGGCCGCAACGGTACCGCCATGTCCACCACCGCCAGCGTCCCCGGCCTCTTCGGCGGCGGTTTGAGTTTCAACGGCTCGACCGACTTCGTCAACTGCGGCACCTGGAACCCGNNAACCGAAGCCACCGGCCAGATGACCGTCTCGTTCTGGTCAAAGTGGGGCGGGTCCAACGGAAGCTGGCAGGGATTCATCGGCAAGCGCGATACCTGGGGCGCCCCAAGCATGATGTGGACCATCACCTGCCACGATCAAAATCAGGGCCGTGTCGGCATCGAATCCGACGGCTCCTGGCCGTGGTTCGGAGGCAATGAAGTCCGCGTTCTCCCCGTCGATCAGTGGGCCCATGTCGCCGTCACCTTCAACGGTTCGGTGGCCGAACTGTTCATCAACGGCCATCGCGTCGCCGATCCGCAACCGTTCTTCATGAACGGCAAGACCGATGCCGCGTTGGTCTTCGGCGCCACGGACCCCGGTCCCGCGGATCCCTACAAGGGCGTCCTCGACGACCTCCGTTTCTACAACTATGTCCTGACCCCGACGGAAATCGGGACCATGGCCTCCGAGGGCCTCGGCAGGCCGGTCTGTCCGGTGTTCCATCCGTACGACTTCAATCAGGACTGCAAGGTCAACCTCCCCGACCTGGTCATCTTGCTGTCCAACTGGATGGAATGCAACATCGTTCCGACATGTCTGTAAGGGTTAGGGGCTAAGCCGGATCATCGGTTCGCCAATCGATTGTGTCACCGCGACAGGGCACGGATGCGTTTCCGGCGCCCTGTCGCTTTTCGTGGATCAAGGAAATTAGGAGGCGAGCCATGAATCATTCGAAATCCGTCTGGGTTGTCGTGATCTTGTTGACTTTCCTCGGTGGTCCGGTCTTGGCCGTCTGCCCGACCGCCGATCTGAATCGCGACTGTCGCGTGGACCTGTCCGACCTGGCCGAGTTCGGCCGCGCCTGGCTCCTGACCAATTGCCAAAAACCCTCCTGCCTGGCCGATCTCACCGGCGATCAGGCCGTGTCGGACGCCGACCTGCTGATCCTGGCCGGTCAGTGGCTCCGCGACGACAATCGCCCCGTCCGCATCAAATGGCTCGGCCACGCCTCCCTTAAAATCTGGATCAACGAGTACACGATCTATGTGGATCCGGTAAATTATTCTCCATATTATCAATTGAAGGATTCCCCACACGACGCCGATCTGGTCCTAGTCACGCATAAACACGACGATCATTATTCACCCGCCGACATCGCCAAAGTCTGGCGGACGGGCGCAACCTTCATTGGTCCCCAGGATGTCGTCACTGCGTACGGACAGGGCCAGGTCCTCCTGCCCGGCCAAACGAAAACCATCGGCGAGCTGTCAATAACCGGCATGCCAACCAACAATTCAAACCACCCCCGCGCCAACAAGTGGCTCGGCTTCATCCTCGAGGTCGGCCTGATTCGCATTTATGTCGCTGGCGATACCAACTTCATTGATGAGATGAAATCCCTCAAGGATATCTCCGTCGCCTTTTTACCCATCGACGGGATTTACAACATGGGCCCCGCCGAGGCCGCCCTCTGCGCCGGCGACATCCAGCCCGACCTGGCCATCCCCTACCATTGGTTTAACGCCAATCCGCAGACCTTCGCCTCCCAGGCCCCCTGCCCGACGCGCATCCTCACCGCCGGCCAGACAATCGCCTCCGACGATTGGATGGCCAATCCTCCGCTGATCGGCCACTGGCCCCTCGATGAATCCTCCGGCCCCCTCGCCCACGACCTCGGCTCCGGCAACACCGGCCAGGTCAACGGCTCCGCCGTCTGGCAGCCCGGTGCCGGTCAAATCGGGGGATGCTGCCTCTTTGACGGCCTCAACGACTACATCGACCTGCCCATGATTCTCAATCCCTCCGCCGGCCCCTTCAGCGCCTTCGCCTGGGTCCGGGGAACCCGGCCCGGCGCCTTCATCCTCGTCCAGAATGACGGCACCGGTTCCGGCCGCGGATGGTTGGTTACCGACGCTTCCGGAAATCTCTTCACCCGCTTGACTGACGGCGGCGCCTCCACCCCAAACCTGACCGCCGATTGCGTCGTCACCGACGGCGACTGGCACCTCGTCGGCGTCGTCTGGGATGGATCGCTGAGGCATTTGTATGCCGACGGAATCGAAGTCGCCGTGGATACTGTTCCCCTCGGCAAGCTGCTCTCCTCCGACGGCCGGTTGTATCTCGGTTCAGGCAAAACGCCCTCCGTGCAATCCGGTTTGTGGCTGGGATCGATCGACGACCTGCGGATCTGGAATAAGGCCCTCTCCCCCGCCGAAATCCCGACCCCCTGATAACCCGTCCTTCGCCCAAACGGTTCGGGAGACGCTTGCGTCGCCCTTCCATTTCATTCCCGCCCAAAGCGCCGAATCAAATATCTATATCCTGTCCCCTATATCCTATACCCGTGTCAATTCTGCCGAACGGCTCGCTGAATCGCGATCGCCGGCGTCAGGTGTTGTCCGTCGGCCGCCGATGCGTGGATCTTCCGCACGACCTCCATCCCCTTGACCACCCGCCCGAACGCCGCAAAACCCTGCCCGTCCGGGTTGCGCTTGCCCCCGAAATCCAGCTCCGGCTGATCCCCCACGCAGATCGAAAAACTGTCCTGGGCGCTGTCCGGCTCGCTCCGCGCCATCGACAGCGTCCCGTCCAAATGCCTCAGGCCCGTCTCGCTCGTCCGTTCAAGCCGAATCGGAGGCAAAAACTCCTTCTCTTTGGCCGGGTTGGCCTGCGCCTGGATCACCGCGATCTTCACCGCGTCCCCCGGCTGGTTGTCCACCGTCACCGTCCGAAAAAACGAGCCGTCGCCGTAGAATCCTTCATGGACATAATGGAGAAAGTTTTCGACAGTCTTCGGTGCCTTCGTCGCCTCCAGCTCCACCTCGATGTCCCCCAGTGGCGTCTGGATCAGCACCCGCGGCCGATCCGGAATCGGCTCGTCCCGCCACCGAAATCGCGGCGTCTTGGCCGCGTCGAATCCCTCCAGGTGCCCCCGCTCGGCCGCTGGCCGCTCCATCGGCTTGTGGTATCGCCACGCCCGATCGCCGAAAACCTCCTGGCAAAGTTTGGCCAGCCCCGGATCATACTCCCGCAATTCCGCCCGCGTATTGACATGGTTGTGCAGCGAGTCGTTCTGCCGGTTGTTGTCGAACCAGTCCTGAACGCCCTCGGCCCAGTACTCGTCCGGATTCTGCCCGGTGTAGGTCCCCTTCCACAGACCCGCCTCGATCGCCTTGTCGTACGCCGTCTTCAGCCGCGACGCAAACGACGGGTCCGTCCGCGAAAGCCCGTACCCCTCGACCGCGTGCGCGAACTCGTGAATCAGGATGTTCTCCGTCGAATACGGGTCCCCCGGATAGCCCAGCAGGTTCTCCTCGGCGCAACTGACCGGCGAACCCCCCAGCCCCCGCGCCCGCCGGTCCCAGAACACCCGCGGCTTCATGTCGCGATGCTCCGGCACATCCGTCGTGTATTCGTTGTACGCCATGACCGTCAGCCGCACCTTCCGCCCTGCCATCGCCGCCAGCAGGTCCTCTCGCCCCTCCATCATGTGCCGAAGGATCCACGCCGCCTCCAGCATCGCATAATCCGACACCTTCGACGAGCCGACGATCGCAAACCCCGACACCTCCAGATGCTTCTGGTAAAACGCATCCAGCGTCAGCTCCTGCCGAAGCGAATCCGGAACCGGCCCAACCGCCCCCGTCCCAGCCCCAACCGTTCCGCATACCACCACCAGTACAAGACAGCCGATCGTTCGCATGGTTATCCCCTATGGCCTCGATAACAAATCAATCCGTGAAATCCCGTGAAATCCGTGCCCGTCGTTATCTTCTGCCTTCTGCCTATTAGTGTGTCATTCCGGCGAAGGCCGAAATCCGAATTTTAAAATTGAAAATCGAAAAATGAAAATTGAAAATAATTTCATCCCCTCCAGCCGCATTTCTGCTTCACAAACCAATATTCTACCCATCCGACCCGGAATAGTCAATCCCTCAATCCTGCCAATCAAGGTCAGCCCCGAGAAACCCGATCCCCGAGTCGTCACGATGCCCGGCATCGTGGCCTATCGAGGGGCCACTATCTTCCCCCTTTATTGAATGTCCGTATTCAGAAATCCGAACTGTTTCTTCCCCCGTTTCTTCAATTCCTCTCGATGACCTTCGATCAACGCCTTCTTCTTGGCCCGACTCCACCGTTGAATCTGCTTTTCACGGGCAAACGCATCCTCGATCCGATCATGCTCTTCCCAATAAACCAATTTCACCGGCAATCGTTCTTTCGTATACCCGCATCCCAGACCGGCCGCATGTTCCGCCACCCGCCCATCCAGACTCCATGTACTCCCCGTATAATACGACCCATCCAAACATTCAAGAATATAGGTGTACGGCACATTTTACTCTTCAAATTCTCTGTGTAATAGACCCCGAGAAATTCGGTCCCTGAGTAGGTCCGATGCCGTTCATCGGACCATATCGAAGGGCGAGGGGTATAATACCCGCCCCATTATACCCGGAAATCCCCATATCCAAAGGTCAAATTCATGGACAATTTCCTTCGCGTTTTTCTCTGTGGGCTCTGTACCTGAGTCTGAGCCAAGCAAAGACGAAGTGAAACCCGCCAAGGCGGGTGTGAACCACCATTATTTTTATCCTGTATATCCTGTCCATCCCTGTTAAATATTCTGTTGTTGTTTCGTAAATCCTAACCCCCTTATCCTAAATCCTGCACCTTGAATCCTGTCAATCCTGTTAATCGCGTCAACAATATTTTGGTGTCCGACCCAATCTGCGAAAATCTGCGTAATCTGTGGATATTGATTCTTTACACCTTCGCGCCTTGGCGTGAGAAATAATTCCCCTATTTTCCAGCGACAAGCGACCAGCGACGAATTTAACAATCGTCAATAGTCACTATTCAATAGTCAATATCTATCTAATCCGTGAAATCCGTGGATATACATCGTTTTTTGCGTCTTCGCGTCTCTGTATGAGGAAAACAGAATCGGTGTAATCTGCGAAATCTGCGGAT
>PMBP01000490.1 GCA_003152975.1 Phycisphaerales bacterium
GATGCTGTTGTAGGCGCCCCAGGTGTGTTCGTCGTAGAGAATGATTTGGCGCCAAGCATCATACACGGCCTGCGGCTTGTACTTTTCCGGGGAGAACATTGCGGAGAGGGCCTGGGCCTGGATCATGCGGTCGGCCGAAGCACGATTGACGATCGTCTCCTGGGCCGACGAGGCGGCGCCGTCTTCCCAGTAGGGCGTAAAGTCGCCCTTGACCTTCGGGATGCGATCGGCATAGCGGGCTTCGAAGTCCTTGAACATCCGCGACGAAGAGGAAAGGACCAGATGGGGGTAAGCATACTTTTCGTTCCACGATTTGACGAAGTCGGCGATACCGGGATCGGGTGGGCCATTGTCGGAGCCGATGTTGTAGCGGACCTGAACCATGTCGTACGGATAGTTGGCCGTTTCCAGCCGCTGGGCATAATCGAAGAACCGCTCGGGCTTGAGCTTGTTGAGGATTTCCTTGTAGTTGAGCCCCGTGTGGAACCACGAATAGCCCATGCCCGCCATCCAGCACAGGACCTTGTCCTTGCCGTCGGGCGTGAGCCAGTAGAAGGGCTTGTCGCCCCAGTCGGCCAGCGTGTAGCCGATCCGGTGGCCGAAGTTGGGGCCGATCGAAAGGTATTTGACGCCGCTTTGCGCCATCGCGGGGATCAGGCCCCAGGTATAGCCGGGGACATCAGTGATCATGGCCGAATCGATGGTCAGGTTGTTTTCGCGGGACAGCCGCCGCGCCAGGCCGACGAGTTCGTAGAGTTCCTCGCCGGTGCACAGGGCGGTAAGCTCGTTGCCGTAAAAGGCGTCCAGGTGAATCCAGCCGGCGCGGACCGCATCGAAAAACGCTTTCCGTTTTTCCGGAGTGGCATTCTTCAGATAACTATCCACCGGCCACAGGCCCTCCGGGTGCCAGCAGAAGCGGGCGTCGGCCGGATAGTTGCGGGTCTTCTTGCCCAGTTCGATCGCCTGCTCGAGGAATGACCACTGCATCCGCTCGACCTCGGTCTGAACATGGGTGTAACCGATGTCCAGATGCGTCTGGTGGATCAGGTAGAACTCCCACTTGCGGACCGGCTGCAGCGTCAGTGACAATGCCGTAATCAACTGGCCGTCGATCTGGATCTCCACTTTGGCGGGCGTATCGTTTACGACCTCCGGGGCCAGGCCTTGGAGCGAGCATGTGCCGGTGGCGATGGTTTTCGGTTTTCCCGCCACACCATTGACGATCACGCGACCCTGGGCCTTGGGGCCGATCCGACGCAATTGGATGTCGATCGGCTGGACGAGCTTGCCGCCGTCTCGCAACAGACATGGCTGGGCCGTCACGCTAAGAACCTGCGTGGAGGGGCTGGGCAGCGTTGCGCGGATTGCCGTCGATCCGACCAGAGAGATGCTGTCGTAGAGGATCCAGCTTCCAGTGGCGGTGGTGATGGAAAGCCAGTTGTTGCCGCCATGCAGCGTGCCCGGCTCCAGGGGGAGGCAGATCCGGTGGCTTCGGCCTGCGGCAGGATTGCCGTTGACGGAGGCGTCACCGCCGCCCTTGGGGGTCTGGTGTTCATAGGTCCGCTCGTTGACCTGGATGACCAGTTTGGGCGGATCTTGGCTGTGGGTATCGGCCAAGTCGATGAACAATTCAGCGGGGACGGATCTGGCCGATTCGGGAATTTCCAGTCCGAAAAGGATTGTCACCGTATGTGACTTCAAACCGGCCCAGGAATCCATCGGACCGGGTTGGACGAAACTGAAATCCTGCTTTGGATCGGATAACCTGACGACAAAGCTCACATCAGTGGGGAAGGCCTCCGGGTATCGGCCGAACTCCGAAGGTCCGAGGGCGAACTCGGCGGTGTTGTTGTCGGTCTGGCCGATCTGCCAGATAGGGGCGGTGGAATTCGGATTTTGGCCGAAGGCGATCGAACCAGCCAGAATCATGGCGATCAGGCCGATCATCGATAGACGATACGAGCGGTGATGTTCCTTCATTGAGAATCTCCTCGAAAAGGGTTCACTCTGTTTTGGGCCGGACAACGACCGGGCCGAACAAGCCCGATTCGGCCGCCTGGCCGTAACTGTTGTTGATCAGGTTTCCGACGCGAATCCGCAACCGGTTTTCTCCCGGCTTGATTGCCGTAGTGATGTCGAACTCAAACGCCGGCCAGAGCCGCTTGCCGCAGGATTGTCCGTTGACCCAGACTTCGGCACAGTGCCGGACCTTGCCCAGATCGAGGACAAAAAGAGGGACTGGTATGTTCTCCGTACCCGATGAATTGGAATTGGGTACGGAGGTTGTACCTGTCCCCTTTTTGTTGGTAGGGACTTCATCCGGCAACATGAATATCGTTTCGTAATCCATAATTCCGCTGAATTTGCCCAGACCCCACTGGTTCCAGTCCTCCAGGGGTTTAGCGATACCCGCTGGTTTTGTGAAGTCAGCGGGAATGTCGATCGGGTGCTCCAGTTTGGGTTGTACTGTTGGATCGAGTCGAATCGTCCAGAGGCCGTTGATTGTGAAGGATGGGCTGGCAGTATTTGAATTTGAAATTTGAGATTTGATATTTGAAATGGCCTTCGGGTCTGCGACCAGCCAGAAACCATCGTAGGGTCCGAACCTCACATTGACAACCAAACTCGACTTGGTTTGCTCGGAGGCAATCGGGTGGATCTGACCAGTCTCGCAATCCCACAACGACACGGACCCGATACATCCTTCCAATCGAAGCCTCGAAGCATGTGGTTGGCCTGTGTTGTTGGCCAGCCAGAAGAAGTCCCGGCCGTCGATCCGGCGGCGCTGCTGCAGCATCGGAAACGCGCCGCTGGCAAAGCGCACGGGGCTCGCCAGCCCCGGCGCGGGCTGCGCCAGCAGCGGCTTGAGGCCGTTGGCCGGGCACTGGGTGAACGTCCCCTGCCCGCGCAGCTCGTCCATCAACGCCTTCATCGCCGGATCGCCCAGACCCTGGTCGGCCGAGCCCGACGGCAGCTCGCCGAGCGCGTACACGCGTCCGCCCGCCCTGGCGAACTCCACGAGCTTGCGCGCAGTGGCCAGGGTCAGCACGTCGAGCGCCGGGAGCACGACCGTTCCGAACGCGAGCTCGCCGCGCACGAGCTTGCCGGCCTTCACCGCCATCTGACCGACGTAGAAGCGATCGCCCACGAGAAACTCCACGCGCGCCGCGGTCAGCTCGTCGATGGCCTGCGCGTACACGCGGGCCAGGGCATTGATCCGCCTGCCGCCCTCGGTGCTCTCCGGGCACGACCACATGCCGACGTCCAGGATGTCCGCGTCAGCGTGAATCCAGGCCGACTCCATCGGGTTGTAGAGCAGCACGTCGGGCGCCGCGTGGCCCATCGAATTCACGTAACAGGCGCGGCGCATGAAGTCGGTCCACAGGTGCATGCAGGGGAACATCGGGCTTTCCGAGTACCAGTCGGGCGGCCACGGGTTTCCGGTCAGCCTGCGCGTGGTAAAGACGCCGTGCGGGATGACGTGGCTGATGCCCCAGGCCGTGACGGCGTTGGCCGCCTGCTTGAGAAACGACGGTGTGAACGTGCCCCACGGCGTACCCTCGAACGCGCCGGCGCCCATCAG
>PMBP01000073.1 GCA_003152975.1 Phycisphaerales bacterium
CCAAATCCGACTTCCGTCCAGCGGCGGAATCGGAACCAGGTTGAAGACCGCCAGCATGGCATTGATGAGGAAGATCATGCGCAACTGCGAATCGATCCACCAGGGAAAATTCAGATACACCAGCCCGAGGGAAACGGCGCACAACAGCAGATTGGCCGCGGGACCCGCCAGCGAGGTCAACAGAAAATCCCGCTTGGGATGGCGAAAGTTGTACAGGTTGACCGGCACCGGTTTGCCCCAGCCAAAGCCCAGGACGAACAGCGCCAGCGTTCCCCAAAAGGACAGGTGCCGAAACGGGTTCAAGCTGATTCGACCCTGCCGGGCGGCGCAGCGGTCGCCGAGCAAGGCGGCCGCCAGAGCGTGAGAACATTCGTGCAGCGTCAGGCCGATCACCAGGCCGGGCAGCAGGAACAGGGCCAGATCCAGATTCATGACGGGACCTCCGAAGATTCCGATACCGGAGGCAGCTCGGCCAACGGTCCGGCCAGATCTGGATCATTCATTTGCACAATATAGTCCAGTACTCCGGCCTGGCGACATTTAAGCAGATGTTCCCGGCAATGCATTCGGTCACCCAGATACATATATCCGCTGGCCATGATCGCATCGAACAGCGGCCCCAGCGTGTTGGCTGAAAGCCGTTGGAACTCCTGCGCGGCAACGGCCGGTTCCTGGCTTGCGGAATACGCGACCCACCGAATCCAATGGGCCCGAGGGATGTCGCTGACGGCGAGCAGTTGATCGGCGATCTGCAAGGCCCGGTCCCACTGGCCGGCCTTCAGATCCAGTTGGGCCTTCGTGATCAGGGCCACGCGGGTCAGGTCCATCGACAAATCTTTCCGGGCCAGAATGGAATCGACGACCCGGCGGCAATCCAGGTTGGGAACAAGAGGACTCAGCGACAATTCCAGTGGGAGAAGGCTGTCTGGATTGTTCAGGCCGGGATATTCGTTGGCGCGGTCCAGCCACGCCGTGGCCCGGTCGGGATCGCAGGCCGCTTCCAGTTCGATCTGGCCGATCATCGCCGCGATCGAGCCGTCGGGGCAGGCGATGAAGGCCTCTTCGGCCAGCGACCGTGCCGCCTCCAAACCCTTTCGATGGGCAAGCAGCAGGATCAAGTTCCGGCCGTAATAAGGATCTCGGGTCAATGCCCAGATCGCCTTGTACAACGGAAGCCGATCGAAGACCGGTATGATTGATACCACAATCAGCAGTAACTTCAGCGGCAGCGCAACGAGTTGTCCCAACCATCGCATCATAGCCGATACCCTATCCGGTTCTGACGAAAGTTACAACGCTTTTCCGGGAATCACAAGGAGGATTGCCTGAACCGCACCCTCCCAAAAGAACGGGGCTGCAAGGAATGAACCCTGCAGCCCCGATGTACTACCGCAAATTCCGGATCGGACAAACGAATGTTGTCCAAATCCTTACTGACCGCTTTCCCATCAGTTACTAAATGGATTCTCGCAAGCGGAATTCCGCGGATCGTTGCACTTGAGCCAGTTGGCGGCAAAGGCCGCGAAGTCAACCAGGGTGATGTGGCAATCCCCGTTGACATCGCCGAACATCGTCAACCCTGCCGCGACGACATCTGCGCAGGTCGGATTGGTGACTTTAACGGTCACTTCGGCGTAGATTGTTCCGTCCATTCCGATCTTGCCGTCATTGACCGTCAGACGCAGCGTAAAGGTCCCATCCTTGGTAAACTCCGCTTTGGGATCTTCCACGCTGTCGCTGGGGTTGAAAGTAATGCTGGGGTCAGTGGCCGTCCACTTGTAATTGATGGTGTCGTTGTTGAGGTCGATGGCCGTGGCGTCCATCTGGATGAACTTGCGAACCGACAGGACCAGATCGGCCGGCTGAACGATGCTCACCACCGGCGGAACATTCTCGCCCATCTTGGCCAGGGTCTGAACCTGGGTGTCGCTGAGCGGATAACTGTAAACGCGGATATCGTCAAGGGAACCCTTGAAATAATCTCCGTTCACCGTGACGGTCTTGTTCTTGGTGCCCAGGAACATGGCGTCCGTAGTGATCCCGATCTTACCCGATGCGGCAAGCGAACCCAACAGCCAGCCATCCACAAACATTTTCATCGTACTACCGTCATAAGTGGCGGCGACATGGTGCCAATTTCCGGCGGACGGCAAATTGGTTTCCAACCGACCGACGCCGGCCAGATGGAAGACAAGCCGGCCATTCTCGGCCAGCAGACGAAACTGATTGTCCACAGCGCCCTTCTGGAGGATTCGGTGGTTCCCGACCCAGTCATCGGCCTTGAACCAACTGGCAATCGATATGCTCCACTGGAGATTATTCAGGTCCCCTTCGGTGAAATTCGGGTCGGTCTTGATCTCGACATATCCGCCGTTGACAAATTTCATTCCGTAGTTGTTCGGGGCCTCGGCGGGAATCCAGCCAGCGTCAAAGGTTGGAGCGGCCGGTGCCGGTGCTGTCAGATCGGTAACCGTAAAGCCAAGGAGTCCCTTGTTGTTGTTACCCGAACTGTCGTTGGCGATCGTTCCTGTTCCTTCATTGAACTTCCAATGGCCGACCAGG
>PMBP01000350.1:0-6515 GCA_003152975.1 Phycisphaerales bacterium
CATCAGCTTCGCGGCCGCATCGGGCGCGGCGCCAATCAGTCCTACTGCCTGCTGTTCGCCCAGACCGAAGACCCCGTCGCCGTCAGCCGCCTGGAGATCATGACCCGCAGCAATGACGGCTTCGAGATTGCCGAGCACGATCTTCGCCTTCGAGGCCCGGGCGAACTGTTCAGCACGCGCCAGCATGGCCTGCCGGACCTCAAGCTGGCCAACATTGTCGATGACTTCGACCTGCTCATGCTCGCCCGCAAGGATGCCTTCGCCCTGGTCGAAGAAGATCCCGCCCTGACGGCCCCGCCCCACGCGGCCCTCCGCTCGGCCCTGCTCGGCAAATTCGGCGACCGCCTCGGTCTGGTCGATGTCGGGTAAACGCTTGTAACTTCTTGCCCGATCGGGTATAACAATCCACCAATGGCCCCCGGCCAGATCGATAATCCGTGAAGATCGCATACAAAAACAATCCGTTGGAGCGGGCCGTCACCGCCGTCAATGTCATCACCGGTGTGGCGGTGATCGGGACCTTTATCCTGTTGTACGGCCTCCTGGAGGTCCCCGCCTGGACTTCGCCACGCCAACTCCACATTGTCCAGATTGTCGCCTTTTGGATCTTCCTGCTCGAAAAGGCCGTTCGCTTCGTCAACGCCGCCTCCAAGCGAGAGTTCTTCGGCGCCTTCTGGATCGAGATCCCGCTGCTGCTGGGCCTGCTGGTCGTCGTCTTTGGCACCGGCACGCTCTTTCACGCCGCCAATCCCGCCGGCCTGATCATGACGGCTCTCGGCGTCTATCTGGTCTATCAGGTCGTGGACAAACTCTGCCGCAATCTCGTCGGCCTGGCCGCCACCGGCCACAACCCCATGCGCGTCCTGACCGGCATGTTCGTCGTCCTGGTCCTCTCCGGGGCGGGCTTATTGATGCTCCCCAAGGCCCACACTTGCGAACAGCTCAGTTTCGTCGATGCCCTCTTCACCGCCACCAGCGCCTCCTGCGTCACCGGCCTGGCCATTAACGATACCGGCCGGGATTATTCCCTCCTGGGNNCAATCATCCTTACCCTCATCCAGCTCGGCGGCCTGGGCATCGTTATCTTTGGCGTCATCCTGGCCCTGCTCCTGCGCCAGGCCCTCAGTCTCCGCGAGTCCGTTGCCATGCAGGATCTATACAGTGCCCAGACCGTCGGCCGAATCGGCCGCAGTATCGGATTTATTTTCGGGACCACAATGATCATCGAACTGACTGGGGCCATCTTGCTCATTCCCATGTGGAACCGCATCCCCGTCGAACAGTCCGGCGGCCACAATGCCTGGTTTTCCAGCCTGTTCCACTCCATCAGCGCCTTCTGCAACGCCGGCTTTGGCCTGGCCGGACGAAACCTCATGGACTACGACGACTGCTGGCAGGTCTATGCCGTCATCGCCCCGCTAATCATTATCGGAGGTCTGGGCTTCGGCGTGCTGGAAAACCTCGTCGAGGTCGCCGTGGAGCATGTCCGCGGGCTGTACCGCCGCCGGAGAGGCCGCGTCAACCTGATGGAACAACGCCATCCGGCCCGTTTGCAGCTCCAGACCAAGCTCGTCCTGGTCACCACCGCCTTCCTCATCGTCGCCGGCATGGCCGCTCTGATACTCTTCGAGTACTTCTCGCCGAATCCCAAAAGCGATTATTCCCTCAAGGCCGCCTATTTCCAGTCCGTCACCACCCGCACCGCCGGCTTCAACACCGTCGATATCGGAGCCCTGTCCGAGCCCAGCAAGCTGGCCATGATCCTGCTAATGTTCGTCGGCGGCTCGCCCGGCTCCACCGCCGGCGGCATCAAGACCGTTACGCTGGCGGTCCTGGCCCTGGTCGTCTATTCGGCTTTTCGCCGTTACCCGCAGGTCCAGGCCTTCCGCCGCGCCATCCGCCCCGTCGTCGTCGGCAAGGCCGTCACCGTCGTGCTCCTCTATGTCACCGTCATCATTGTGGTCATCTTCGCTATGACCATCACCGAGCGCGGCAAAGGCATTTCCCTGCTGGACCTGAACTTCGAGGTCGTTTCAGCCATCGGCACCGTCGGCCTGAGCACCGGTATCACGCCCAAGCTCTCAGACCCCGGCAAGATCCTGCTGGTCATCACCATGCTGATCGGTCGACTCGGCCCCCTGTCACTGCTGGCGGCCATGACCTTCAACCTAAAAACCGCCAAATACGAATATCCCTCCGAACCCCTCATTGTCGGATAATCCCGATGACCCTTTTCGCGCAAAATCCTGTTACGAACACTCCGCGGCCCGCGACTTTTATCTATATCCTAAATCCTATATCCTATATCCTTTCACCAGCGACGAGAGACCAGCGACCAGCGACTCGAATATGAACTGCCAATCAAGGAACAAATCATGAAGCGCATAGCGGTAATCGGACTGGGACGATTCGGAACCAAACTGGCCATGGCCCTGTCGATGAGCGGGGCCGAAGTGATCGCCATCGACCGCGACCGCGAATCCGTCGAGGACATCCGCGATCAGGTTGCCCACGCCGTCCGCATGGACAGCACCGAAATCGACGCCCTCCGCTCCCAAGGCGTGGACAAGGCTGACGCCGCCGTCGTCGGCATGGCCCAGGGCGGCAGCGCCTTCGAGTCGGCCGTCATGACCATCGTCAATCTCAAGGAACTCGGCGTGCCCAAGATCTACGCCCGCGCCGCCTCCGTCACCATGGGCCGCGTCCTGACCGCCGTCGGCGCCACCGAGGTCATCTACCCCGAAAACGAAACCGCGCAGCGCTGGGCCTACAAGCTCATCGCCCCCCACATCACCGACAAAATCGCCTTCGCCCCCGGCTACAGTCTGGCCAGCGTCAAGGCCCCCGCCAGCTTCGACGGCCGCACCATCATGGAGCTCCAGCTCCGCCAGAAATACAATGTCAACCTCGTCGCCATCCAGCGAGCCGAACCCAAGAAGTTCGGCGAATCCCACGACACCATCACCGTCCCGGCCCCGGACACCGTCATCTATTCGGCGGATGTCCTGATGATCGCAGGCTCCGATGACGAAATCGCCCGCCTCCCGCGGGAATGAAGGAGCCGCGATGACCCGGCCGGCCCCGCGCCTGTATATCTCCGACCTCGACGGCACGCTGCTGGCCGACGACGCGACGCTTTCGGAAACCTCCCGCAGCGGCCTGCTCCGCATCCTCCGGGCCGGCATTCCCTTCACCGTCGCCAGTGCCCGCTCCATCGTCTCCATCCGCCACACGCTCGGCGATCTGCCCCTGACCCTGCCCGTCATCGAGATCAACGGCGCCTTCATCACCGATTACGCCACCGCCCGCCATCAGGCCGTCAACGCCATCGGCCCCGAACTGGTCGAGGCGGTGTACCAGCGGATCGACCGCCACGACTGCGTCCCCATCCTCTCGGCCTTCGACGGCGTGCGCGACCGGGTGTATTATTCCGTGCTGGCCAATCCCGGCATGGAGTGGTATTACCGCGAACGAAAAGGCATGAACGACAATCGCCTCACGCCCGTCGATTCCATTCCGTCGGCCTTCGATTCGCATATTGTAGCATTTACGGTGATTGATACGCGACAAAAGCTCCTTCCCCTCGCCGCCGATATCCAGGGCGAACTGGCCAACCGTCTCGAAAGCCACTTCTTCGAGAACCCCTACTCCCCCGGCTGGTGGTGGCTGACCATCCACGACAAAAACGCCTGCAAGAGCTGCGCCGTCAGGACCGTCGCCGCGGCCGCCGGCTTTGACCTCAAACAGGTCGTCGTCTTCGGCGACAACCTCAACGATGTCAAGATGTTCCAGACCGGCTGTCACCCCGTCGCCGTCGCCAATGCCACCGACGACCTCAAGCGCCACGCCGCCGAAATCATCGGCACCAACCAGTCCGACAGCGTCGTCCGCTACATCCTCCGCGACTCCGGCCTCGATCCCGACTCGGAATCCCACCCATGACCCGCTTCGATAAACACTTCGGATTTAGGGTGGCAGCCACCGAGCGCCAGCGAGGTGGATGGAGTGACCGCCGGATAATGTCGAGGAAGGCTCGTTTATCATTCCCACAAATGACAGGGACCGTCATTCCGACCGAAGCACGCCATAGGCGAGCGCAGCGGAGGAATCTTCTACCCTTCTGTCTCCTTCCTTTGGTTAAATTTGCCCTTTGCAGTTTGCCCTTTGCCATTGAAACAATAGTCAATTTCAAGGCCTGCCTATGAACTGGATCGACACCCACGCCCATCTGACCTACCCCGACTACCCCGACCCCATCGAGGCCGTCCTCGACCGCAGCCGCGCCGCGGGCGTGACCCGTTGGATCACCGTCGGTACCGACGCCGAGCACAACCGCAAGGCCATCGACCTGGCCGCCCGCTTTGCGGGAATGTTCGCCGTCGTCGGCATCCACCCGCACCACGCCTCCGAGGCCTCCGCCGCCGATCTGGCCCTCCTGGCCGATCAGGCCCGCGAAAGCAAGGTCGTCGCCATCGGCGAGACCGGCCTGGATTTCCACTACAACTTCTCCACCAAGGACCGCCAGGTCGAGGTCTTCCGCGCCGAGCTTTCGCTGGCCGCCGAACGCGGCCTGCCCGTCGTCGTCCACAGCCGCGACGCCTTCGCCGAAACGCTGACCATCCTCGACGAATTCGCCGCGCGGCTCCCGCGTCTGGTCTTCCACTGCCACGGCGGCCCCGTCGATCAGACCCGGGCCATCCTCGACCGCGGCTGGCTGGTCTCCTTCACCGGCATCGTCACCTTCAAAAATGGCGCCGTCGCCCGACAGGCTGCGGCGATGACGCCCCTGGACCGCATGATGCTCGAAACCGACTGCCCCTTCATCAGCCCCGACCCCGTCCGCCACATCCGACCCTGCGAGCCGGCCATGCTCGTCCACACCGCACAAAAAATCGCCGAACTCAAAGCCCTCGACCCCGCCGCCTTCGCCGACGCCGTCAACCACACCAGCCAATCCTTTTTCGCCCTCCCCTCCTGACCCTCGCCGTTGGAGGGACCCGCAATGTTCACCCGCCGTGGCGGGTCGGGTCCGTTTGTGAACCGCCCATGTCATGCCGGCGCAGGCCGGAATCCAGAAGTAGCACAACCGTCTCGGTTGTGTGTAGGGCGGGTTTTAACCCACCCTATGGATTGCCCGCCTCATCCTCCAGCACCACCATCGGACTGTACTCCCGGGCAATCACCCCGATCAAATCCTGATTCAAATCCAACAGAACAAGCTGATTGCCCAACCGAATGTCATTATTTGATCGTGGCCGAATAAATCCGGAATCGTTCGATTTATGTTGTTGAATCTCGTTGAGCTTGTCCCACTTTCCGTTGATCGTTTAGCGGTCCGGGCCGGTATGGGTACTCCAAGCCACGGCGTATCCGGTGTCAATCGCGGACACTAACACCATCTTCAATTTCCCTATCTCCTGGTAGCCGTGGACCCAATGGAATCGTCGCTCCGCTTCCAACAGCGTTACGGCCGCCCACCGACCAGCCATCTTCTCGCCCCGCCAGTGCTTGACATTTCGGCTCAACTCACCCACCACCGAAAACAGGCTCTCGATCAGGTTCGCCGTCGCCAGGACCGGTCGCAAGGTCCACATTGCATGGATACGGCACAAGAATTTACGAGAAACCGTATAACTCTTTGGTATTACAAAAGCGATCGCACGGGAATATTTGCCTGGTACGGGGAGAACCACCAGTGCCGCAGCGCCGCCGGGTATCGCGTTTATTGAATCACACTGGCTTCTGTCTTGGCAATCTCGCGGTTGACGAACTCGTCGGTCAGGAACCAGTCTTGATAGAGGCCCTCGAGCTGCTTCAAGTACCATTCGACCGATGACCGGGTCAAGGTGGGCTTGACATCCTTGGGACGATCCGCGTCGCGGATCGGCGGGCGAATGCGGCCGGCCGGCGATTGGTAGGAGGGGTCGAAGACCAACACCGGCAGGGTTTCCGCGGGCAACAGGTGACGCCAGAGGAAGGCCTGCATCTTGTCTTCGGACGGCACGACCGCATGGACCACTTCCCGGTCCCCGATCTTGGCGGCGCCGACCAGCGTGACATTGACTGGCGCTTCCATCGCCGTATGGCTGGTCTTCACCGCCACCCCCACCGCCTCCTGTCCGGCCCCCAGCGTGGCGCCAGGCGATTCGAGCCCTTGCGGCAGGTCTTTGAAGCTCAGATTGATCGGCCCGTCGTACCCGTCCTTGCGGATGGCGAAAACGGTCACCGACGCTGAACCCTTGCTGGGGATGCAGATCCGGGAGGGGATCAACCGCAGCTCGAAATCCGGCTGCGGCTGGCTGATCCGGAGCCGATAGGCATACTCTTTGCCGCCCTGGCGACGCGTGTCGCCGAGGTGGATGTAGTATTTCCCGTCGCCGGGCAGCTTGGCCATGAGATAGGAATCAGCGTGGTCGGTGTTCATCCCCGAGCCGGCGTCGAAATGGTCGTCGTTCAAGGCGATGATTTTGCCGTTGGCTCCGGTGACCATGAGGAAGGAATCCAGCGGGGAACCG
>PMBP01000350.1:6529-6752 GCA_003152975.1 Phycisphaerales bacterium
TGCGCCTTGGACGGCTCGTCGTTGGGCTCCTGATCCAGGCACTCGGGGAGCGTATCGAGGGCGAATGGTACGAAGTTGGAAACCAGCGTCCCGTTGATGGCGGCAAGGAGATGCGTCCCCGGTTTGGCGTCCGGAGAAGGAGGCGACAGCGTTGCCTTTTCCAGATTCCAGCCGTCCATTTCGATCTTCACCGGCTGGCCGACGCGGCCGCCCAGCGGGAAGA
>PMBP01000088.1 GCA_003152975.1 Phycisphaerales bacterium
GCTGTCCTGCCAGATGGACGGTGTTGTTGTATAGGCAGGGGGAAGCGGGACTGCGGAATTCACTGTGTATCCGGGGGGAGGCGGTACTACGGGATTCACTTCAACTGAGGGGACGACGGAATTCATGGGCCCATTATACACAGTTGCACTTTGCTGACCCTCTCGGACATAACGAATGGGCATGGCAATCACAAACAGAAGGACTGGGACCAGCAACAGAGTCACGATGATAACGAGAGCTTTCGGAAGTTGTTTATTCTTGACGCCCTTGATGAAAGCCACAATCAGGAAGATTGGAAGCAACATCAGCAACGGTTTGATCATCATTGGGAGGTTCCACAGGGCTCTGGGGCCGGGCATGGAATTCATGGCGGGTCCGGGAACATGGGAAACCCGCAGCGTGAATAACCCGGCGAACAGAACGCCCCCGACCACGAGCACAACGGTCAGAATCGTCAGAAAGATATTGCGTCCGTTCGGATTTCGGAGCAGGGCGAAGACCGCAAACAAAACACCGACGAGAATCAGGATTTCCAGGATGCTTAGTGGGCCAAAGGCAAATCGCGCGTTCATTGTGATAAACCTCACTACGGATATAAGATTTCGATTTTAATATTGCACTAATACTATCCTGATCCCTACAGTCCATACGCTTGCGGGAACGCCGCGGCGATTTTCTTTCGCGGCGGCCAGGCCAATACGGCCATCGATACCAAGAAGACCACCACCGCCACCGTTAACACCATCGGTTCGGTTGGATTCAGCAGACTCTCGACGATCGGTCCGAACGGCTGGCCCTTCATCGCCCCGTTGAGGAGGTTGGCGTCAAGGACCGGCAGGCAACCGTTCAAGAGCCGAAAGACCATCCACAGTCCGAAGTTGCCCGCCAGCGCCCGCAGGATATGGATTGCGCCGTCGTGCCGTCGGACAAAGAGCGTGACCGTCGTCGAGGCCACCAGCAGGATCGTGAAAATGGCAAAGCCGGCATGTTCCGCCATCGGGGCCCAGTCGGGCCGCCCGAATTGGGTCTCCATCTGTCGGCCGATCTCGGGATTGGGAAAACCGCCTGCGACAATCTGCGGCAGGTGCAGCACGGTGGCCAGACCCACGAGGATCGCGACCAATCCTAGCAGGACGGCGATCAGACCGAACATCCCGCGAACGATACTGAAGGGTAATTCCGCGATGGAGTGTCGGGGCGCTCCGGATAAGCCCGCGTGTGGCATGGCCGGTGCGGCTTGCGCCTGCGCTGCGGGGCTCCGTGCCGGTTCCGCGGGTTGGGCATACGCGGCTTGTGCGGGGGCCGGCTGGGCCGCCGCAATCGTCAGGTCGGGTTGGGAGTTGAGTATGTCTTTCATTTCTTCCTCGCTTTCCCACATCAGGACTTTTCGTCCGTTCTTGTCACGAAATCCGCCAAAGACGATCATTAAAATGTCAATCAACTGGCCGATGCCCATCAGTCCGCCGGTCAGGAGCCAGAGAACACCGGTGCCGATTTTGCCGACATAGAACCGGTGCAATCCGCAAAAGCCGAAGAGCATGGCGCCGGACAGCACCAGGGCCCAGACGCGTTTGTACGGAGAGACGGCTTGTTTCCCGTACAGGTGCGAAGGCGTTTGCGGCTGAGGGTATTGAGCAGTTGATTTGGGTCCGGCGAAAACGCTCATTGGGATAAAGCAGACAATGAATCCCAGGCCGCAGGCCACCATCATGATCATGGAGAAAAAGATTCCGTCCCCCTGAGCCCTTCCCAGCATGATCGCGCCGCAGATGCAACCCATCAGGCAAACGCTCATGATCAGCGGGCGGATCAGGTAATCGTACAACCCTCTGAATTGACTGGTGAATGCCCGAATGAAGGACAACAGACCCAGCCAGATCATTCCCACACCGATTCCGACGGCCGGCTCATGCCCGTAAGGTTTGCCGCCCGCCACGATGGTGCCGATACCGACCGCGACCATCAGGATAAATACGATCAGCCAGAGAAACCGGACAAAACCCGGAATGATCCGCTCCATAGGTTGCGGTGCGGATGACGAGGTCGGATACGCTGCCGGAGCGGGTCTGTTGAAGGCGCCGTTGACGGCTTTGTTGAAGGCCTCATGGATGGCCTGGCCCGCTTCCGCTGCGGGGTTTCCATCGCGCACATTCACGGCCTGCGCGGCCATCGCCGCCGCCCGCTTGACGGGGTCGGTGATACCCTGGGCCTTCTGGAAGGCCGCCTGGGCCGTTGAGGTCATGACGAACGGGCTCCAGATCTGAGTCACCAGGCATATCCCCGCCAGCACG
Source organism: Phycisphaerales bacterium (assembly GCA_003152975.1). Taxonomy (GTDB): domain Bacteria; phylum Planctomycetota; class Phycisphaerae; order Sedimentisphaerales; family Anaerohalosphaeraceae; genus FEN-1350. The sequence continues at coordinate 2,293 of PMBP01000088.1, forward strand.
CCGGCCGCCATCGCTTCATTTCCGGTCATGACCGCCGCGGCGATAAAACCGACCAGGCCGGTGCCAAACGCCTGCTTAAGGCACACACGCCGTTCCCGATTCGGGCTGGTCAGTTTCCACCAATCCGTCAGCAGCAGTCCCAACGCGACGGCCATCCAGGTTCCGCCCTTCTCCCTCATGGGATTCATGAACACCATTATCGGCACGACTGCGAACGCTGCAATCACTAGCCGCCGCAGCCAACCGGACTCGTCTTCCAGATTGGCCAGCCATTTCCACCGGGCAATAATAATCAGCTTGGAACTGGCCAGGATCATCGCCATGATCATCGGAACGCCCGGCATCATCATGAGGCGCGATCCCCCGAGCATGCCAATGCCGACGGCAACCATCATCGCGGCCGACACGGCCAGGATAGTCCGCTGCTTGGCGGGAACCATGTCTTGAACCATCTCCGGTCGGAGATCGGCGGCGCCGGCGGGTTTTGCAGCGCTGGCGGGCCGGGGGCCGGTCCCGGGCGTTTCGCCCGGCATTGGCGATTGTCCCGGCTGGGGGGTGATCTTCTTGGCCAGGTTCTCGG
>PMBP01000225.1 GCA_003152975.1 Phycisphaerales bacterium
TGATCGCCGCGATGGAAGGGGCCGGAACGCAACTGACCTGGGCGGGCGAACTCTTCCGGAAATATCTAGGGGCGCCGCAGGCCGAAACGAATCGGGGTTGCATGCCGGCGCCCGGAGAGCGGCAAGCCCCCCTTCGAGACCTCCAGGAACGACTGCCGCAACGATCGGGGCGGGATGAAACCGCGGGTAAACGCGCCGAGACCGGGAAGGATGTCCCCGCTCAAGACATAGCCCCAAAGAGCCGATCGAAATTGGCCCTTCCGATTTGAAAGGATCCGACATGTTCAACAAGAAAATCTGCCTGCCGTTAACCTCGTTGTTTTTGATCGCACTGGGCGGTCTTCTTCTGCACCTGCGAATCCATCCGCCGAGCAAGGATCCCGTCAACTGGGTTCCGATTGGATTCGGGATCGTCAGCGCCTTTGTCCTTCCCTTTTTGTTCAACCGCGCCGACACCGTGCTTTGGGCGTATTGGTTCAATGTCGTGGCGGTAATCACCGGAACGCTGGGCATGATTCATTACTCGGCCCAGACCTGGCAGGGTCCGGTGACCCTCCAGACCGTCGTGCTGCAGTCCACGCTGGCCGACATCCTGATCCTCTGCGCCAGGCTTCCACTGGCCCATATCATCTGGCGACAATGGATCCCGTCTAAGGATTTCGGGGGAGAAAAATAAGGAAATCCCCGATTTCCCGAAAAATGCATCGCCCTTATAGTGTGCCAGGTTGAGTGACGGGAATCGAACATGAATCAAAGGCAAAATAAATCCAGTTGTACTCCATCTTCCAAGGCGAGCCCTTCGAGGCCCGCGGCGATCTGCGGGCCTCGGGGACCTATTCCGGAATCCGGTTCCGGAGGCGGGACCTTCACGACTCAAACCGCGTCCGGGGATGGCGCGACGATCATGACAATCACAAGGAGGTACCCCATGAGCATGGCAACCTGTTCTGTGGCCGAACGTGGCGAAGGGATTCTGGATCCCCATTCGTTATCGATCGGACAGCTTGGCGATTTGAAGGCCCTATTGGAAAGTTCGATCGAATATGTTCCAAATACCCATTTTCAATGCCCGGAGACGATGGAGGAAATCCTGACCCAGAAAGTGGTCGGAAGTCTTGGTTCGATCCTGAAAGCCGGCGAGGAGCGGACGCTGTTTTTGCAGATGAACTTCGCTCGTTTCCACCTCCATCGACTCCGCACTGCGCTGCTGGGGCCGGCCCCGTGGCGATCCGGCGACATTGCTGAGTGCCTGGAATGGTATCACCTCTATCTGGACACCCGCAATACCATCGTCTCCGGAAACCTGGGACTGGTTCTGTCGCTGGCCAAGCGCATGTCCGGTTCCGGTCCGGAATATTCCGATCGGGTCAGCGAGGGCAACCTGGCCCTGCTGCGGGCGGTCCATCGGTTCGATTGCTCCTTCGGATTTCGGTTCAGCACCTACGCCCATCGGGTGATTCTGCTTAGTCTGATCCAGTTGGCCCACCGGTGGCACCGCCATCACCGGATGTTTCCCTTCCCGTGGGATCCGGCGATGGAAAGTGATATCCACCCGCGACCCGAGAAGGATTCGAATCCTCACGCTCAAATCCATGACATCCTGGCCCTGCTGAACCATCCCAGCGGCGGATTGTCAAAACTGGAAATCCGTATGATCGAGGCGCGGTATTGCCTGGGCAGCAGCCGGTCCAAGCCGATGACCCTCAAGCAAGTCGGCGACCAGTTCGGCCTGTCGGTCGGGCGTATCCGCCGCACCTTGAACCAGGCCTTGGCCAAACTTCGGACCGCCGCCCTGTACCCGGAAATCCCGCCGTCCTTCTTTCCCGAAGAGGCGTGTCGCCTCGGCTAACATGCCTCTTTTTCCCCATTCGGAAGATAGCCCCTCCTCATCCCGGTCAGTCCCGGGGCGGGAGGGGGTGCACTCTGTCGAATCACGCTCCCGCCGGCATCGGACTTCTCCAGGATTTCGAAGGGTGAAAAGGAATTCTCCCAATACCCACCGGGACCTTGATCCGTAGCTGACAAGAGCCATTTTCACGCTCTCTCTTTTTCCCGTCATCTCGATATCACCGGCAACTCAGCAGGATTCCTTGTTCAAGGAAACCATCCTGTGCAGAACCCCATCGCGGACCCAAAAAGGTTCCCGGCAAGACATCTCCCTGTCCGTCCATTCCCGTCACGGGCCGCGCCGGCAATTATCGCGTTTCGTCTCTTCGGTCCATGAATTCTGCCGAACGGCAAGCCCCATACCCGAATCGCTCTCAGGCCTCTTCAACGATCTTCCAGCCGAGCGCATCGGCCAGGGCATAGATGGGCTTTTTCAGATCCCCGTAGCAGGTGACGCGGTGCCAGCCCCATTGATCCCACATCGTAAAGAGTTTTTCGATATCGCCCACCGGCTCGACGGCCAGCTTGGTGCGGCAGGCCCGGTCATCCGGATCGTTGGCCACGGCCTTGCCCTGATGGAACAGGATCTCCTTGCGACCCTGATCGACTTCCACCGTCGTGGTCATGTACCCCAACGGCAGGATCGAACGCACCGAGGCCCCCTGTCGATCTTCCGAATGCGTCATGATCGTGAATGGATTGGCCTGGCCCTGCGGGCCGAATGCCTTGTTCGAGGCCACACAGTGGGCATAGATGATCTGCCGCTTGGAGGTATCAATCACCGGGTCGGAGATGTAACCCGGTCGGCCCTGCGTCAGGGTTGTGAGAGCGACCATCGCCGCGGTGGATCGAATGTCACACTCGCAGGCGCCGATCAGGGCCTCGTTGTTCAGTTCATGGAAACCCAGGCAAGGATAGGCGTGGATATGTCCGCCATAGAAGCCCCCCAGACAATTGACGGTGATGGCGTTGGCCTCGTGCTTCTTCAGGACGGCCTTCATCCCCAGATACATCGCCGCCGAGGTTTCGAGAGTCTCCGGCGAGACATCCATCACCGCCGTGGCATTCTTCTGCCAGCGCTGGGCCACCTGGCGGGACTGGTCCTTATCCGCAATCTTCCAGGCCTCATTGACTTCCGCAAAGGAAACATACTCCATCGGAATTCCCATAATCGACTCGGCCGGGCCGGAGTCCTCCCCGCGAACCGCCAGGATCTTGGAGCTCTTCATGCGGGATATACATTCGTCGGTCGAAAGGGTTTTCACATCATCCGGTGTACATATGAAGTTTCCCGCTCCGGGCGTTCGCGACGCTCGCACACGACGGGTCGCCGCCACAAAGTTATTGGCCGTTCCCTTGGCCAGCGAAAAGCACTGGACCGCTTCGGCCAGGTCTTCGATTCGCGATGACGCAACGAATCCCACATTCGGCGCCTTGCTGCGGAGAAAGCCAGCCGTATATACCAAAAATCCCCCACTTCCGGCAAACTGAAAATCGGCGTACAGCACCGGCTTGCCCGAGGTCGCTATCGTCTGCACAACTTGGTTCCAGCAGTTCATCTGATAGACCAGATAGCCGTCGATCCGCCCGGCCTTGTCCTGTTCGAGGATTTCCTTGGCCTGTTCGGGGCCGGTAGCCAGGGAAGAAACAAACTCAAAGTCGGGACATCGTTTGGCCAGTTCCTCCTGTATCTTCTGCATGACGGGACGGAAATCGAAGCCCTTATTCGGCCAGTCCGGACCCGTCTGCTGGGGACCGTGAAGCGAATAGACAATCCGGATTCGCATCTTGTCTTCTGCCGCCTTCGCCATAGTGCCCGGCAGCGTCAGCAGCGATCCCGCTGCTGCACACGCCGCACAACTGCCCAGAAA
>PMBP01000461.1 GCA_003152975.1 Phycisphaerales bacterium
CGGGATCTTTGACCTTCGATGAGCATGTTGGCTGTCTGGCGGGGGATATTTATCACGGCACCATCAGCTCAAGCTATGCGACGGGAAATGTCAATGGAACAAACAGCTCCGGCGGGCTTGTGGGATATAATGATACCGGTACGATCAGCAACTGCTATGCGACCGGCACGGTGAACGGATCCGGCGGTTATATCGGTGGGCTGGTGGGCTATATTCAATACGGATCGCTGAGCAACTGCTATTCGACCGGCGCCGTCAGCGCCGGCGGCTGGATCGGCGGGCTGGTGGGGTACAACTGGGTCTGGGGCGGCCCTGGGTCGTATTCTTTCACTTCGTGTTTTTGGGATACGCAAACCAGCGGGATCAGCGACGGCATCGACAATATGGACCCCGATCCGGCCGGAGTGACGGGCATGACGACGGCGCAGATGAAGACGCAATCGACCTTTACGGATGCGGGATGGGATTTTGCGGCCGTGTGGTTTATGCCGTATGACAGCTATCCGCATCTGAGATGGGAAGATAAATATTCCGGCGGAAGCGGGGGAGGGGCCAGTCCGTTTCGAATCAGCAAGAAAGAAGATTTCTTTAAGATGATTGGATTCCCCGGAGATTGGGACAAATCGTTTTCGCTAACGGCGGATCTGGATCTTGCGGGCGTCTCATTTGGTATGGCTCCGATCGCGCCGGAGNNGATAATGCCACCAGCGATTTTCAGGGCACCCCCTTCACCGGCAACTTTAACGGCAACGGGTTTGTCATCCGGAATTTGACCATCAGCGACTCGGCCGGCCGCGATTACCTCGGGCTTTTCGGTAATGTCGGCACCGGAGGACAAATACAAAATCTGGGCGTTGAAAATGTCTCGATCAACGCCTCCGGCACGAACAGCATCTGCATTGGCGCTGTGGCCGGATACCTGGGCGGCGGCGCCATCGTCAACTGTCACAGTACCGGAACCCTCTCGGCCGGAGGAAACAACAGCGGCAGTCTCGGCGGCCTGCTGGGTAATCAGCATACCGGAACGATTACCACCTGTTACAGCACCTGCAGCGTAACCGGCGGTCCCAACAACCATTATCTCGGCGGACTGGTCGGCACGGCTCATGATAATATCACCCGTTGTTACAGCACCGGCAGCGTCTATGCCGGAGCCACCAGCACTTACTATGGCGGGTTGGCGGGTTATCAGTATGGCGGGACGATCAGTGATTGTTACAGTACTTCCGGGGTTTCCTGCGACACGAACACCCGGTATGCCGGCGGATTGATCGGACGATCGACGAGCTACCTGACCACGATCTCCACCATCAGTAATTGTTACAGTACCGGCGATGTATCGGCCCCGGGCAGTAACCATATCGGCGGTTTGGTCGGATATACTACCGATATCGGAACGGCGATCACGAATTGTTATGCGAGAGGTTCGGTAACCGGAAATACGCGGGTTGCCGGCCTGATCGGAGGCAACGAAGCGACGGTCTCGAATTGTTATTCGACCGGTGCAGTTTCGGCATGGTTGAACGGCGGCGGAATGATCGGCGTGAATACCGGCACGGTCACCAACTGCTTCTGGGACAAGCAGACCAGCGGCTGGAGTGTCAGCGCCGCCGGGACAAGCAAGACCACCGCACTGATGAAAACCGAAAGCACCTTTACCGCGGTCGGATGGGATTTTGCCTGGACGGACGGCGATTCGGCCGACTGGGTCCTCTGGACTACGGGAGCCGACTATCCGGTTTTGGCCTGGCAGCCGGCGACCTTCGGTGGCGGCAGCGGGACGGCCGCCGATCCGTGGAAGATCGCCACGGTTCAACAGTTGTTATACCTGGCCTACAATTCCGGATATTACGGCGGCAGTTATCTCTTGACGGCGGATCTGGACCTGTCGGGGTACACGGGGACCCAGTACAAGATGATCGGCAACGCCACGACCCGGTTCACCGGCGATTTCGACGGCGGCGGGCATGTCATCAGTAATCTGCGGTATTCCACCAACTCGGTCCTATCGAATGTCGGGATGTTCGGCTATACCTCCGGCGCGACGATCCAAAATCTGGGCCTGGACAAGGCCGTGATCCACACGCATGGCGACTCCGTCGGCGGATTAATCGGGTATCAGTATAGGGGATATGTCAACAATTGCTTCACGACCGGGGCTATTTCCGGCCGAGACGCCGTCGGCGGATTGGTGGGGGCTGAACTCGGATCGATTAACAATTCCTACAGCACCGCCGCCGTTACCGGCACCGGAAGCGGCGCCGGCGGGCTGATGGGAGCTATCTCCGGCTATCTACGCTTTGGCGTGAAAAAGTGCTACAGCGCCGGTTCCGTCACGGGGGTCAACTATGCCGGAGGACTGGTCGGATATTCCAATGAGGGCGCCGTGGATTCCTCTTTCTGGGACATGCAGACCAGCGGCCAGGAGTCCAGCGCCGGGGGCACAGGCAAAAGCACCTCTCAGATGAAGACCAAGAGTACTTTCACCTCCGCCGGCTGGGATTTCCTGGATGAAACAGCCAATGGAACCGCGGATCTCTGGCGGATGTGCGTGAACGGCGTTCATTATCCCTTGCTGACTTGGAGTTTTGCCACCGGCGGCGACTTCGCCTGTCCGGACGGCGTTACGCTGGTTGATTTCCCCTATCTGGCGGGACATTGGCTTTTGACGGGCTGCACATCGTCGAATCATTCTTGCGGTTGGGCCGATATCGACGCCTCCGGCACGGTGGACATGGCGGACCTTATCCAATTCGCGGAGAACTGGATGAAGTAATTGAATATTGTCTATTGTCTATTGACTATTGCAATAACAGTCTCTGGTCGATGGGCGATCGATTTTGGTCGCCGGCGAAAAGGCAAACCGGAAGTAGATTCCTCGGCTGCGGACCTTCGGTCCTCCGCTCGGGATGACGGCGTGGGTGGTAGGGGGAGATCCGGTATCCAGACCCAGCAAACTGGATTCCCGCTTTCGCGGGAATGATCCCGATAGATCGGGACTGAGCCCCAAACAACACGGGGCTCAGCACGGGCACATGCCATGTGCCCCTTCCGCGAACGACCGTGAACCCCCCAAGGCGAGTGAATCCTGCACGATCCCCCATCCACCTTGATCCGATCCTTCGGATTCGGATCTCG
>PMBP01000361.1 GCA_003152975.1 Phycisphaerales bacterium
GCCGGCGACTCCGGCTTGTTCCCAGAGGCGAAGGAGCGTGCCTTTGTTTCCGTCGGAATCGTCGCCAAAGGCCGTGACCTCAACGCCCTTGCGGGATAGCGACAGTCCGGCCCGTTCGGGGGGCAGCGTACCTCCTGAGGATTCCGTTTGAATGACCTGCAATGGATACCGCATTTCCAGGGCGGGGGTGATAAGCGACGACTCGGCATCGTAGCGATCAATTGACCAGATGCGGAATCGGAAGGTCCACGGGCCGGAATTCCAGAGGCGATAGTTTGTGCTCCACTGGTTGTTGAAGAGATTGTAATACACAACCGGCTTGGTCGGCACATAGTCCCAACTGAATTTCCAGCAGCCCGGCTCGCCGAGACTGACAAGAGGGGTATCCAGGCCGCACACGCCCGCGCCACGACCGTCGGCACCGAATACGGCAACTCCGCTGTTCACGGCGTAGAAATGGCGGTTGGCTCCTGGGATGATGTCTTTGGCGGGATCCATGATAAAGCCCGCCCTGCCGACGCGGAACTGCGGAGCATCAACCTTAAATGGCAAGCAGATCCATCCCGCTTCCGGCCACGGATCGGCGGGTTTATCGATTGTCAGTTCCAGGTCCACATACGGCGCGTCGCCGTGGAGGATCACCCGCGTGCCGGTCTTGTAGTTGAGGCCCTCGGGGTTCGGCGCCGAACGCATCTCGGCGGCGACCGAGACGGGACCTCGCTGAAATTCGAGCTGACAATTGGAGGGCGTCAGGGCACGATACGGAACCTCGGTCGCAGGCGGCAGGTTGGGCTTGCCCAGTTCGGCCCAGCCCCAGTCGGTGTCGATTTTGACATAGGCCTTCGTGTATGCGGCGACTTCGGTTGCGCTGAATTTCTCGTGCAGGTATTGACCGAATCCGTGAGCGGCGGAGGGATCCACCAGTTCACGGCCGGATCGCTTATCGACCAGCGAACGGATCGCCCCGCGCGCCGGATCGAGAACGATCTTGAACACGGTATTCTCGAGTGTGCCGGTCTTGGCATCCCCAACAATGGAACTTGCTGAATTTTCGGCGGCCGGAAGGGTCGTGTATCCCATCGGCGGAACATCTTTGACCAGTAGATTTCCGGAAACGCCGTCTCGTTTCCACGGTAGCGGATTGAACACGACTGTTCGAGGTCCGGACCCGGAAACGGACTTGGACAGCGCCTCAAGCTGGCCTTTGAGAATTCCGGCAGCGGACTTGTGGGCAATCCGGGCATAATCGGAATGCTCTTCCCACGATTCCTGCAATCGTTTGAACATCCCCGCGTCGAGGTTTTTCTTCCACTCCGGGCCGTATGCCCAGTTCGTGCTGGTTCCGATACCGTCTTTCGGCCGGCCGTACTGGCCGATCCAGTACATCGCGCCGCCCCAGGTATGTTCGAAGTAGAGCATGAAATTCTCGTAGGCCTTGGCAAACTCGGACGCGATGGCTGGAGATGAAACGCCGCTCAAGCCCAGCAGCGTATGGATCGACTCGGCAACCGTCGCCGAGGGAACCGTGTCGCGGGCCAGAATCACGCCGCTGGGATCGCACATCGGGCCGTGGATCCAGGTATCCGGCATATCGGCGCGGATCACGGGCAGTTCGGGCTTTTCGGCCAGGATCCGGTCAGAAAAGTCGGAGAGCTGGCCGATACGGACCTTGACGCCCGGCAATTCCCGAGCGGCTTGCTCCATCAGGGTCTTGACATCGCCGGGGCTTGGCGGGCCCTGGTTATCACCGGTCATGCTCAACACCAGCCAGGTCTTGTGGGGCCAATCCTTCGGCGGTGTCAGTCCCGTACCATAGCCGGCCGCCGAATACATCGTCAGCAATCGCGAGCCGTCGGGGCCTTCCCACCAGAACAGGTTCGGCACGCGCGGCGACGAGCTGGCGGCATTGCAGCCGATCTGCAGGAATTTGACACCCGCATGCGTCAGCAGCGTCGGCAGGATCGCGGAATGGCCGGGGACATCGGTCATCTTGACCGAGGTCGGCAACGGCTTACCGGCATCGCGAGCCAGGCGCGACGAATAGCCCATACCGCGGACCAATGCCTCGATATCGTAAAGTTCGGTCTGGATGGTGAAGGGGAATGCGTGGGTGACGAAGCGGCCGTCTTTGAACGCCGCTCGGATTCGCTGCTGGCGTTGGGGCGTTTGCCCGGGCCAGTCTTCGAGGATCTTGCTCATCGGCCAGCCGGGCAGCGTCCAGACAAACTGCTGTTCGGGCGGCAGGTCGCGGTTCTGATCGACCACCTTGAGCGCGCCGTCGATCATGGTCGTGCGGTAACTCTGCACGGCCTCGGAGGCCAGGTGCGTGTAGCCGATATCGAAGTGCGTCTTGAAGACGACGACGATCTCTTTGAGATTGGGAAATGCCTTGTTCGGCTGGGCTGGTACCGATGCTGCAGACCCGGATTCCTGTTGCGCCAAACCCTGTTCGACGACGAAACACGAACAAACCGTGACCATCGCCATCATCCCGATCATCATGTGATTCATATCCTGATCCCTATATCGAATCGGCCAGCTCCCTTCCGAGCTTCCTTATCTGGGCCAAATGGTTCGTCGTGCCAAACGCCTGGGGCAACATTGAATCCGTCGCCGAGAATCCTGTTCCAACGCAAATCCGGCCGTCGCACATTGAGATGTTTCCGGATGTAAATAATCAGCTAATCGGCTTGTACTGCGGGATCTTCAGCAGTTCGCCGTTTTTCTTCGCCGACTCGTGGGCCATGATCCCGGCGACGGTCATGTTCAGCGCCATCGACACATCCACCCGCGGCCTGCGGTTTTGCAGGATCGCCGTGACGAACTCGTTCATCAGGTAGCCGTGGGATCCGCCATGCCCGCCGGCATCTACATTCGGCGGCAGCGGCGGGCGCAGGGTGTTCGGCAAATTCTTCTCGAGCCCCTCGTATTTGCCGTAGTACGATCCCCGCTGGCCGCGGACCCGTCCCCGCTCTCCGCCGTCGCCGGGCGTATCCCAACTGACCGCCATCCGCGCGGATCCTCCTTCGCTGGTCCGGAAAAGGGCGATTTCGGTACCGAACGGATTGTTGTATCGATTGTTCGTCGGTTGCAGATGGATAATCGTACTCGGCATCCCCATACACAATACCTCGGTGAAAGTGCCCGAGCCAATGCCGACATAGTAAGCGTTCGAGTGCGTCGGATACCATTGCGGCGGCAATCCCACGCGCCACTCCTTGTACGATGCGATCGGTTCCTCCATGTAGTGAAAATACTCCCCTTCGGCATAAACGATTTTGCCGAATCCGCCGGCTTTGTAGATCTCGTGGATGGCATGGAGGTCTTCGTGATAGCAGGAGGTCTCGAACATCATGTACTTGAGGCCGCTTTTCTTGACGGCCTGATATAGCTTGTCGGCATCCTCCAGGGAACCGAAGACCGCCGGTACCGCCGAGGCCACATGCTTGCCGTGCTTGAGGACCTCGATGCAGTGCCGGACATGGCTCGGTGCGTCGGTCGCCACGAAGACCGCCTCGATCCGGTC
>PMBP01000023.1 GCA_003152975.1 Phycisphaerales bacterium
GACAAGCAGACTTATCCCTTCCTCCAGTTGGTGCCTGAAAGCAAACCGGGATCGCCGGACCTGAACGGCGACGGGCGGGTGAATCTGGCGGACTTTGTGCTGTTTGCGGAGCAGTGGATGAAGTGAATTGACTATTGAATCCCGATGAACAGAATCCCGACATACAACGCCGGGACCGAAATGAGCGGTCGGGATCTCCGCTTCGCTCCGATATTGACGATTGACGATTGTCATAATAGTCACTGGTCGCTCGTCTCTGGTGGTCGTCAGCAAATAACCCCCCAATAAATTTAGGGGCTTCCATGAAGGATTTTCGGGCGATTGAGAGGGTATGAAAACGGCGGATAATTTGCTTGCGTTTTTGGGAAAATATGGTATAATATTATGCCTATCGGGTCGGAATATCGCGGAGAGGACTTTTTGCGGTTAAGGGAAGGAGCGGCGCGATGAAATCATCTCTCAGACACGGTTTTAGGCCGAGCGGGGTGATTTTATGCGCATTTTTTGCCTTCGCGGCTTTTGGCTGGGCGGGGACAGCGGTCGCTCAATCGCCGGAAAACGCGGATGCCGCTGTATCCCAAGAGGAGGTTGCACAACTTATCGGCAGTATGCGGGGTCCACTTGGCGATGCGTTTGGGCCGGTCAAAGAGGAATCGGCACGCGTCTCTCTTGAAGAGGGTTTCGTACGGACACTGGGAGCCCCCGCACATCATTATTTTCCCTTGAGCAACCCGGTTGCAGGTAACCTCACGGGTACGGCACGCAACTTCCTTGCCGAGCGCGGAGCGGCATTGGGCGTCAAGAGTAAACAAGTCGATTTTGCTCCGAGGAAGAGCAAGAAACGAGACGGCCACGGGTATGAGCGATTCGGGCAGACCTATTCCGGGATTCCGGTTTTTGGCGCCGAGGTGGTAATCCAACTCAACGGTTTCGGCGGGGTAGAATATGTGGTCAGCGATATCCTGCGAGAAACCGGAGCATTGGATGCGGGGGCCGTTTCCACGGTCCCGACGATTTTAGGGGATGACGCCAAGGTTTTGGCCGTCGACATCATGGCCGCCCAATACCCGGGCCTGGGGCTTGCCGGCGCGGATACCCAACTGATGGTTTACGAGCCGGGGGTCGTGGGTAATCCCGGGCCGACACGGCTTGTCTGGCAGACCGAGGTGGTCAGCGTTTCGGCGCCGATCGTAAACGAGGTTGTCCTGATGGACGCCCACACAGGCGAGGCGGCCCTGCAGTATTCGCAGATCAAAGACGCCTTGAACCGGACAATCTATAACGCGGCCAATACGAATCATGATCCGGGGACTCTGGTACGGTCCGAGGGCGGTCCGGCAACGGGCAATACAGAAGTGGATAATTGCTATCTATATTTCGGTCACACCTACAACTTCTATCGGACCGAACATGGTCGCGACAGCATTGACAATGCGGGGATGACCCTGAGCGGCACCATTCGCTTTTGCCCCACCTATCCCCAGGATTGTCCCTTTCAAAATGCTTATTGGGACGATGTCACTTGCCGGATGTATTTCGGAAAAGGTTTTGTGGTGGATGATATCACCGCACATGAGCTGACACATGGTGTGACTCAGTACGAGTCGGGTTTGATCTACTTGAACGAATCAGGCGCGATCAATGAATCCTTCTCCGATATGTGGGGCGAATGGATCGATCTTTCCAATGGCGCCGGCAATGACACTCCGTCGGTGAGATGGCTCATCGGCGAAGATCTCTCGGTCGGAGCCGTCCGAAACATGGCCAATCCTCCCGCCTTTAACCAGCCGGACAGAAAAAATAGCCCTTTGTGGTATTCGGGGACGGACGATCACGGGGGAGTTCATATCAACAGCGGCGTCGGCAACAAGCTGTGTTTCCTGCTGACCGACGGGGGGACATTCAACGGTAAAACGGTGACGGGCATGGGGATTTCCGCGGTTGCGGATCTTTTCTATGAAGTCCAGACCCACCTTCTAACCAGCGGAGCGGATTATGAGGACTTGTACGACGCACTAACGCAGGCGGCGATCAACTTAGGCTGGAGCGCCGCCGACCGGGCCAATCTCGAGAACGCATGCCTGGCAACGGAGATTTCGGTTTATCGACTGAATGTAAACTCCTCCGGGGTTTTGGGCGTGGAAATCAGCAGCAGCACCGGCCACGGCGGAATCACGAATTATACGAAGAAGTCCCTGTCGCCGGGAACATCCGTGAACCTGCAGGCACCGGCGTTTACGGGCTCAGACGCTTCACGGATGCGCTTCACCGGCTGGACAGGTTCGGTTACGGACAGCAGTCCATCGATTACCTTTGCGCTGGACGGCCCCAAAACGGTAACGGCCCATTATGTATCCGATCCTTTATTCTACACTCTGAGGGTCAATTCGGCCGGGGCCTCGGGCGTTAAAATAAAGAGCTGGACAGGCCAGGGAGGAGTAACGAATTATACGATGCCGGCCCTGGTATCCGGAACTTTTGTGAGTTTAGAGGCGCCGCAGTATATCGGATCCGGCGCTTCCCGAATGCGCTGTACCGGCTGGACGGGTACATACACCAGCAGCAGCTGTAACTTTGCTGTTTCGATGTATTCCGACATTACGGCAGTCGCCAACTATGTATCCGATCCTGCGTACCCTCTGACCGTGAAATCATTGGGGGCATCGCATGTTTCCATCAGCAGCATCAACTATTGGGGGACGACGGATTATACCCGAGACATATCCCCGGGCACTACAGTGGACCTGAAGGCGCCGGAGTTTACCGGATCCGACGATCCGCCGATGCGATTCGCCGGTTGGACGGGTTCGATCACGGACAGCAATCCGTCGATCACCTTTATCATGGATGGCGCCAAAACGGTCACAGCCAACTATGTATCCGACCCTTTGACCCTGACGGTGAATTCGGCCGGGGCTTGGGGTGTTACGATCAGCAGTTATACCGGCCACGAGGGAATGACTCCTTACACAATTCCGGCTCTCATATACGGGACTAATGTGTCCTTACTGGCACCACAATATGTCGGCTCGGGTCTTTCACGGATGCGATTCAATGGCTGGACGGGACTGTTCAGCAGCAGCCAGTATCTTTCTTGCGAAATGTTTAGAAACATATCGGTAACCGCCAACTATGTATCCGATCCTGAGCCGGATCCGGTATCTTCCGTGGCGGAGTTGCAGGCGATTTGCACAACGCCGGAGAATTATGACAAACCCTTCAT
>PMBP01000040.1 GCA_003152975.1 Phycisphaerales bacterium
CCCGGCATGGTATCGGCCTTCATGCGATCCGGTACCACAAATCCAATACAGAACAGCGACGATACCGGAGCCAGACAGCACAGAATGAGTTGCCGATGCGCATCGGCCTGGCGCCGAGCCGTCGCCAGAATCGCCGCAAACGCCAGAAAGGACATCCCGAACAGGATTCCCTTCCAGATCTCACCCGAATGATAGAGTCGAAAGCCGCCGATCGGGACGGACGGAACCGCCATTAGGCCGACGGCATTACGAGTCAGCAGGATCGCGGAATGAGAGAGACCGGCCGCCATTTTTTTTTCGTTTCCAGGAAAACCCTGCCACCGTAAAAATCCCAGGACGATCAGCATGATCCACGGGGGAAAGCACGGCAGGAGATAGGTGACCAGTTTTCCTCCGCAGACGGAAAAAAACAGGAAGGGGAACGCCAGCCAGCAGATCAGGAACCGGAGGAAGGGGTCCCCAAGCCGCCGGCTCTTGAGGCCCGAAACGGATTTGGGCAGCCAAAAGCTCCAGGGCAACCCACCCACCAGGATCACGGGGAGGAAATACCAGACAGGGCCGGGATGTTGACCGCCTTCGGGATTGAGGAATCGCTGGACATGCTCATGCCAGAAAAAGTAACGCCAGAAATCCGGCTCTTTCCCGTGGATAGCCAGACACCAGGGCAGCGCCGTCAGAACGGCGGCGATCAGGGGCAACAGCCAAATTCCCAGAAGGTCTTTCCACCGGCGTTGCCAAAGCAGGAACGGGATGATGACGATCCCCGGCAGGACAAAGGCGATGAATCCCTTGGCCAGAAAGGCCAGCCCGCAGGCAAGCCCGGCCAGAACGAGAAAGGCGTTCCGTTTCCGGAGCTNNCTTGCCGTTACGAACAGGGAAAACACGCTGTCCAGAACGGAGAAGGTTCCCAGGAAGAAGACTTCCAGGCAGGTCAGATATACGGCCGCGGCCAGCAGGGCCGGTTGAGGGCCGCCGCCGAACCTCCGCACCAGGATCCAAATCAACAGGGAGGCAATTCCCGCCGCAAGGGCTGAAGGAAGCCGAATGGCAAACGCGTTTTCCCCGAACAGGGTGATGGCGATTGCGTTGAGCCACGGGCCCAGCACGGGTTTTTCAAAATAGCGCATCCCGTCGAGCCGGGGCACAATCCAGTCGCCCGTCGCGATCATCTCCCGGGGGATTTCCGCATAGCGGGTTTCATCCGGGATAGTCATGGGCCGAACGCCCAAGGGAACCAGATACAGAAGGATAAATACGAAAAGGAAAACAATTCCCGCTTTTTTCATGGTTCACCCCGGGCGAACGAGAAAACGACAAAGCCGTGATGTCCAATCTTGCCGCGAACCAGGGGTTTGATCCGAGCGGCATCGTTTGCGGGAAGGGATTGAAACACCTCTTCTTTTGTAATGACATAATAGCGATCCTTTGTCTCCCAAAAGGAGTCGAGGGATTGTACGAATTGCGGTTCGATGGGCTGGGTTCGATTGGCCATAAATTTGATCGCATCGGCATCGGCCCCCACCCGAAAGAAAACGACTTGGCCGGGCTTGTCCGCGTTCAAGGCTTCGACGCTTGCCACAAAGGGCCGGGTTTGTTCCCGGGCATCGTCGATCGGATTGGCCACCAGGACATTCAGGAGGATAAAGGTCCCTAGGCCGACTGCCAAAAGCCCCATCTCCTTGTGGATCCATCCTTTCCAGCCCCGATCGAATTTCCAGACCATCACCATGAGGGGAATCGACAGCACGATTGCCACGATACAGGGCGGTCGCCACTGTTGTTTCCCTTCGAGGTCCAGCAGCAGGATGACTCCGATTCCAACGACGAGGATCAACGGAAACCAGGCGCAGGCGCCCAGAAAGATTCGCCGGGTCCACACCAGCAGGGGTCGGGGAGAAGCGTCAATCATCATCCCGGCGGCAATCAGCGACAACGCCGGCACGACAGAGATAATGTACCGCATCGCTTTGCCGGAGGGGATCGACATGCCCAGGATCACGACAACAACCCACAACGACAAAGCCCCCAGAAGGTTGTCTTGCTCGTTTTTTCTTCGGATCAGGTCCCACCATTTCGACATGACGACGAGAATTGCCACGGGGTAAGCGACAGCGTAAAAAGAAAAGCTCATGTAGCTATAATAGGCAAAACCGTTTCCGCTTTCGGCAAGCCGGCCCATCATTTGCATGGCGAGCACTTTGTGCAGGAACGGTATTCCCCCCTGAATCCAGGCCGTCAACAGGAGGGCGCCAATGCAGAGGATCAACATGCCGCCGGCCACGGCCGCCGTTAGCAGGACCCGCTTGAATCGGAGGTTCCAGACCTCGTAGGCGCCGATTACCGCCGCGGGGATCACCAGGCCGATCGGCCCCCGAACGGCGAAACTCAAAAACCACAACACCGGAAGAAACCGGAGCCGCTTTTTGCGGCCGAGACAGTCGCTTGAATAGACAAGATAGAACGACATCGCTGTCGCCAGGCCGGTACACTGGTCCAGGGATATACTGCGAGACAGCGTGAAGAATTCCACGGTAAACATCGCGAATAATACGGCGGCCAACCCCCATTTGCGGGATTGGATCGCGCCGATGCGATAGGTGACGACGAGAATCAGGGCCGAGACGATCGCCGTGGGGAGAATGGCCGAAAGGGGAGTGACCTGTCCGAAAAGCAACGAGACCCCGTAGATCATCAGGGTCGAGGTGGCCGGATAGTCCGGATAGGGCAACCCGTAGGTGGTGGGAAACAGGCCGGGACCGTCGCGCAGCATTTCCTGGGCAAACAAGGCATACCGCGCATCGGAGTGGATAAATTCCGGAGGGGGCAGGATGGAAAAGACGAGTGCCCCGACCAGGAAAATCAACAGCGAATCGAAGCCGACATACGGGGCCACCCGGACTACGGGAGCCGGCACGATCTCGACGGGACCTGACGCTTGGCCTGGCCAAAACTTCATGCACCCTCCTGAAACGAGATCCATCCTTCCCGCCCCGGCATTGGACGCGCGACCATCCGTGCTTTTGCCGGCGGACGCGATTGATCGATCAAGTTGCCCAAAGGAACCAAGCCATGACCCCGGGTCTTTGCGTTTTCAACGAACCGCTCGAACATCCGCAGGCACGAAATCCCCTCGACCTCGGCGTGGACGGCCAGAACATTGAGCTTGTCGGGGTCGAGCAGCGCCAGCAACGAGTCGTTATAATTGTCGTCGGAAACTCCTTCTCGGCCGATCCATTCATCGTAGGTCGGCAGGGTGACCGGAATCTGAGGTTGGGACAGCTCGTGACCCTGCACGATCGGACGAAAAACGCCGTGTCCCCGACAATCGCTGTTGTAGCGGAACCCAAACCGTTCCTTTTCCGTCAGGACCAGATCGTTGCATTTCCACCCCGGGACGGCCGAACAGATCGGGGGATGTCCCAGAATGCGAGTCAGCGATTCGACGCCGTGATTCAGGGTCCGGCGGATTGCGACGGCATCCATCGAATCCAGATGGGCTTGCCAGGCATGGTGATCCCAGGCATGCAACCCGACCTCATGGCCGTCATCGGCCACCGCGCGAATCACAGAGCCCAGCCGCTCGCCGATGATGGGACCGGGCCAGAGGGTTCCCTTGAGGAGGATGTCCCAACCGTAGAGGCGGGACGCCCGAGTCCGGAGCATTTTCAAGAGAAACCGGGGACGAAGAAGCCGAAAAAGATGACGCCCCATGTTGTCCGGGCCGACGCTGAAGAAAAATGAACCCTTGACGCGCTGTTGGGCCAACATTCGGCACAGATTGGGGACGCCGATTCGCGTCCCCCGAAAGGTATCCACATCGATTCGTAATCCGATTGTCATCGGCGACGGACCCGATCGGATTTTGGAGTTTCTTTGGGAGGGACCGAGACGATGGGGATCTTCGGTCCCTTCCGTTTGGATTCCACCGAAAGGTCCAGAACTTTGGCCCGATCATCATCGATCATAATCTCGCCGGTCCGAACGGCCTCGCGGAGGAAAAAGTCGAGGGTCTGCTCCACCGATTGCGCCAGTCCGATGGTGGGTGTCCATCCCAGGAGCTTTTGGGCATTCTTTATGCTTGGGCTTCGATACCCCATATCCTCGTAGCCGGCGCCGTAATAGGAACTGCTTTCAATCTCTCGAAATCCCGCAAAGGGCGGGAACATCGACCGTAACGGGTGTTCATTGAATTTGGCCACC
>PMBP01000472.1 GCA_003152975.1 Phycisphaerales bacterium
GGCACTGGAGAACGGGTACACGATTTTGACGGCCAGCGTGGATCATGTGGCCGAGGGGATTGATACGCCGCAGCAGTACGAGGCGTTCGTGCAACGGTATCGCAAGCAGATGGAGACGAAACGATGATGCATCGAGTGATGGCGGGATTGATTACGGCGACGTTGTGCGGGATATCGAGTATCGCTCTGGCGGCCGAGTCGGCGGCGGTTGCGCCGGTTCCGTTTACGGCGGTGAAGATCGACAGCGGATTCTGGTCGGCGCGGATGGAGACCAACCGGACGGTGACGGTGNNTATGACTTCAAGAAATGCGAGGAGACGGGGCGGATCAGCAATTTTACCAAGGCGGGCAAGGGCGAGGGGAAGTTCGAGGGGATCTTCTTCAACGATTCGGATCTGTACAAGGTGATCGAGGGGGCGGCGTATTCGCTGCAGATTCACCCGGACCCGGAGCTGGAAAAATATGTCGATGGCGTGATCGACCAGATCGCCTCGGCGCAGTGGGACGACGGATATCTCTATACCTTCTATTCGCTGCCGCACGATTCGGAGACGCGGTACCATCAGCCGGAAAAGCGATGGACCCGCGAGTGGGAGATGCACGAGACATACTGCGCGGGGCATTTCTTCGAGGGGGCCGTGGCGTATTCGCAGGCGACGGGGAAAAAGCGAATTCTGGAGGTGGCATGCCGGTTGGCGGACCACATGGACCGGGTGTTCGGGCCGGGCAAGCAGTATGACACGCCGGGGCACGAAGAGGCGGAGATCGGCCTGGTCAAGCTGTATCGGGCGACGGGCAACGAGAAGTACCTCAAGCTGGCGGAGTTCTTCCTGGATCAGCGCGGCAACAGCGAACACCGCAAGCTGTATGGCGATTATTGCCAGGACCATATGCCGATCGCCAAGCAATCGGAGGCGGTGGGGCACGCGGTGCGGGCGGGGTATCTGTACACGGGGATGGCGGATGTGTCGGCGATTTTGGGCCGGCCGGATTTGCGGGCGGCGCTGGGGCGGATCTGGGAGGATGTGGCGTCGCAGAAGATGTACCTGACCGGTGGGATCGGTTCATCGGCCGGAGGCGAGGCGTTCGGGGCCAAGTACGAACTGCCGAACAAGAGCGCGTACAACGAGACCTGTGCGGCGATCGCCAACGCGCTGTGGAACCATCGGATGTACCTGATGGAGGGTGACGCGCGGTATATCGATATTCTGGAGCGGGTGATCTACAATGGATTCCTGTCGGGCGTTTCGATGACGGGCGATCGTTTCTTTTATCCGAACCCGCTGGCGTCGGATGCGGGATACCAGCGGAGCGAGTGGTTTGGCTGCTCGTGCTGCCCGGTAAATGTGGTGCGGTTCATTCCGTCGATCCTGGGGTACATGTACGGCGTGCGGGACGATTCGGTATTTGTGAACCTGTTTATCGGCGGGTCGGCGGTGATTGAGACGAAGTCTGGGAAGGTTCGGCTGACGCAGAAGACGAATTACCCATGGGATGGGCGAGTCGAGATTGCGGTGGATCCGGAAAAGGAATCGGAATTTTCTCTGCGGCTGCGGATCCCGGGCTGGGCGCAGAACCGGCCGGTGCCGAGCGATCTTTACCAGTATGTGGATTCGCCGGCGGCGGTGATGGGGCTGGCGGTCAACGGCAAGCAGTTTGAGGGGGTCGTTGACAAGGGCTTTGCGGTGATCCGGCGGGACTGGAAGGCGGGGGATCGCGGGGTGCTGGAGTTGCCGATGCCGGTCCGGCGGGTTCTGGCGCACGAGAAGGTGACCGACGATACTGGCCGGGTGGCGATGGAGCGCGGGCCGGTGGTGTACTGTCTGGAAGGCGTGGACAACGGCGGCGTTGACGGATTCGACGCGTTTGTGCTGGGCGATGACGCCAAGCTCAACACCGAATTTCGCAAGGACCTGCTCAATGGCGTGCAAGTGATCACCGGGCAGGTTCAGACACTGCATCGCACGAAGAGCGATACGATCGAGGCCAAGCCGCGGCCGTTCACGGCGATTCCGTATTATGCATGGGCGCATCGGGGGCCGTCGGCGATGGCGGTGTGGCTGCCGCGGACGAAGGAGGCGGCATATGTAGAGCCGTTGCCGACGATCGCGTCCAAGAGCAAGGTCAGCGTTTCGTTTAAGCCGGACATGGAAAACGCGCAGCCGCAAGCCGTACAGAACCAGCGGCTGCCGAAGAATTCGGGCGACAACTCGTTCCCGCATTTTCACTGGTGGTCGCACAAGGGATCGGCGGAGTGGATCCAGTATGATCTGGCCGAACGGACGAAGGTGTCGGGCTGTCAGGTCTATTGGTTCGACGATACCGGGCAGGGCGAGTGCCGAGTGCCGAAGAGCTGGCGAATTTTGTATCGCGCGGGCAGCGAGTGGAAGCCGGTGGCCGGGAGTTCGGCCTATGGCGTTACGAAGGATGCGGTGAATGTGGCGACTTTCGATGCCGTGGAGACCGACGGCCTGCGGCTGGAAGTGCAATTGCAGGACGGTTTTTCCGGCGGCGTGTATGAGTGGGCGGTGCAATAGGACAATCGTTTGTCAGGGATGATCGATCGTTCAGATTGGCTTGGGATCTATGACGGATAGCAAGGAATTATTGGCGCGGGTCAGCGACTCATCGACGGACAGCGAATATTTTTCGCCGATTCCCAAAGGGTATCGCAAGGGCAAGACCAAGTATGTCATCGTGATGGGGACGGTGATGAGCGGCCTGGGCAAGGGGATTTTCTCCTCGTGTCTGGCCAAGCTCCTGCAGGACAAGGGGCTGAAGGTCTCGCCGGTGAAGTTCGAGGGATACCTCAATGTCGATTCGGGGACGCTGAATCCCTTCCGGCACGGCGAGGTGTTCGTGCTGGACGACGGGATGGAATGCGACATGGACCTGGGCACCTACGAGCGGATGCTCGACCAGAACCTGACGCGGTCCAACTTCTGCACCAGCGGGCAGATCTACTCGACGGTGCTGCACAAGGAACGGCACGGTGACTATCTCGGTCGCGACGTGCAGATGATCCCGCATGTGACCGGCGAGGTCAAGCTCAAACTGCGGCGGCTGGCGATGGAGTCGGACGCCGACGTGATATTCGTGGAGATCGGCGGGACGGTGGGCGATCTGGAGAACGCCTTCTACATCGAGGCGATGCGGGAGCTGGCCTACGAAGAGGGGGCGCACAGTTGCTGTTTTGTCGCGCTGACCTACATCCTGGAGCCCAAGACCCTCGGAGAGCAAAAGTCCAAAGCGGCGCAGCTCGGGGTCAAGCAGATCCTGCAACTGGGGATCCAGCCGGATATTCTGGCGTGCCGATGCGAAAATCCGGTCAGCGAGCAGGCGCGGCAGAAGATGAGCGTGTTCGGCAATGTTCCGTTCGAGCGGGTGTTCAGCATGCACGACTCGGCGAGCATCTATTCGATTCCGGCGATGCTGCGGGACTGCGGGCTGGATTTCGAGGTGCTCAAGCTGCTGCACATCGAGGACCGGATCAACCTGCGCAACGAGCGGCGGGAGTGGGCTCGGTGGTGCGATTTTACCGACAAGATCGCCAAGGAAGTTCACACGGTCACGATCGGCGTGACGGGCAAGTACACATCGGTGCGGGACAGCTACGCCTCGATCCTCAACGCACTGGAGCATTCGGGCGTGCAGTTGATGTGCAAGATCAAGATCAAGTGGATCGAGACGACGGACATCACCGACGCCACGGTGGCCGGCCACCTGGCGGATGTCGATGGGATCATCGTGCCGGGAGGGTTCGGCACGCGGGGCACGGAGGGCAAGATCGCGTGCATCCGGTATGCTCGGGAAAAGAAGATCCCGTATCTGGGGCTGTGCCTGGGATTCCAGATGGCGGTCATTGAATTTGCGCGGCATGTGTGCGGGCTGACGAAGGCCAATTCGACGGAGATCGAACCGGCCTGTCCGGAACCAGTGATCGACATGTTGCCGGAGCAAAAGAAGATCGAAGGTCTGGGCGGCAACATGCGACTGGGCGGGCGCGACATCGAGCTTAAGCCCGAGACGCTGGCGTGGCGATTGTTCGGGCGGGAGGAGTCGGTGCGGATGCGGTTCCGTCATCGGTATGAGGTCGATCCGCGGTTCATCGAGACGCTGGAGCAGCACGGGCTGGTGTTTTCGGGCAAGGCGCCGGACCACCCGATCATGCAGATCCTGGAGTTGCCGGGACATCCGTATTTTGTCGGGACGCAGGCGCATCCGTGTCTGAGTTCGCGGCCGCTACGGCCGCACCCGATGTTCGTGGGCCTGATCGCGGCGGCGCGACAACGGCAATATCCGGGGGAACACCTGGCCGATCCGGTGACGGCGGCGAGTAAGGTTTGCGCATTCNNTAACCGGGTTGACGGCGACGGCAACCCGGCCGATATCGAATCGACGACGGGGGGCGGTCAGGGTTTTGGGGCCTTGGATTCCAGTTCCCGGATGTGGGCCTTGAGTTTTTCGTTTTCGATGCGGAGATTTTCCGCTTCGGTGGCCGCTTTGCTGGCGATCTCCAGCATCTTGGCGCCGGTATCCGTCGATTCCTCCTGGCCTTTGACTACTTCCTGACGGCATTGCTCCAGCAGATCCTTTTGTTCCTGGATGGCCTGATCCTGTTTTTTGACCTGCTTTTTGAGTTCGATATTCTCCTGGCCGACAAGGCGGGCCTTTTTGACGATATCGGATTCGTTGGGCTCCTGGCAGCCGACCAGAAGGCCTAGGCCCAGGATCAACAGAACGATCATCAGGGAACCAACGCATTTTTTCATGGGTATCCTTCCTTTCGAGGCAATGAACACGACAACCATCGGGGATAGTCTATCGCAGAGCCGCCCCCTTTGTCAAGGATTTCAGGTTTGCCGAAATCCCCGGAAGGCGGCGTCCTCTNNAAGAGGTACAGTTTTCGGGCGGTCTCGATGGTTTGTTGGAGCCGATGGTGGAAATAATTTTCGATCAGGGTCTTGTTGGCGTCGAAGAGAACGCGGTGAAATTCGTCGTCGGTGAGGTTCGTGAAGTTCACCGAGAGGAGATCGGAATTGACATGCTTGCGTTCGTAGAAATCTTCGCAGTCCTTCAACAGGCCTTTCTCGATGGCGTAGTCGTACAGGGGCGAGCCGGGGTAGGGGGTGACGGGGCGAATGGTGCGGAGTTGTGAATGGTCATCGTACCGGAGCAGGAAGTCCACCCCTTTTTGCAGGGTTTGGGGCGTTTCGCCGATATTGCCGAAGATGATGTTGAAGCCCGGCGACAGTCCGGCCGCCAGGGTGGCCTCGATGCCTTTGACGATCTGGGCGACGGTCAGATGCTTGTCCATATTTTTCAGAATCTGGTCGTCGAAACATTCGATTCCGTAATTGATGAACACGCACCCGGCCCGCTTCATCAGGTCCAGGATGTCCGGATCGGCGAGATTGAGGCGGCCGTTACAGCTCCATCGGACTTGCAGGTTCGCATCGACAAACGCCTGGCATAGTTTTCGGATATGATCCCGAGAGGCCATCGTCAATTCGTCGGCGAAGGCCAGATAGGTGATGCCGTACCGTTGCTTGAGCGTTTCGATTTCGCGGACGACGCTCTGGGGTGAACGAACGCGGATCCCCTTATCCATCCGGTAGCAGAAGTTGCAGCGATAGGGACAGCCGCGGNNGCGCACCAGTTGCAGCGATAGGGACAGCCGCGGCCCGTGAGGAGGATGGCCACGCGGTCGCTGTTTGCAGCATGGGGCATGCGAAGGAGGGCGTAGTACTCCATCGGGAACAGATCCCACGCAGGGGGACTGATTGAATCGATATCCTGGATCAGGGGCCGGGATTCCGTGACGACGGTTTTTCCGTCCTTGAGGAAGGCGATTCCCTTGACGGCCGACAAGTCGCCGCCGGATTTCACCGCGTCCAGCAATTCGACGGCGGTGATTTCGCCTTCTCCGATGACCACGGCGTCGGCGCGGGTCTTTTTGAGAAAGTAGTCCGGTTCCGGGGCCGGACCGTGTCCCCCGATGACATAGAAGGGGCGGTTTCGCGAGGCTTTTACGGCCTGGGAGATCTTCAGGAGCTTGCGGTATTGGTAATAGCCGGCGACGACACTGACGCCGACGACATCGAACGGATTGTCGTCGAGGTATCGGGTCAGGTGGGCGTCGGGGTAATGATACTGGTCCTGACTGTAGAGGGTGACCGTGTGCCCGGCATTGCGGAGCGCCGAAGCGATATACCCCAGGCCCAGCGGGAACCAGTGGATGAACATATCGTTGTCATAAGCCACCAGGAGGACCTTCATGGATGCTCCTTTGGAACGAAAGAACGGAGTTGCGTTCGGGTGCGTGGGCAGAAAAAAAAGGAAGGTCCGCCGTGGCGGGAGAACCTTCCTTTTTGCGAAGACCGCCGATCCAGCGACGATGCAAACGGCCGCGGATCGGCGAAGCGATCAAGAGACGCCTACTTTTTTTTCTTCTTGGCTACTTTCTTCTTCGCAACTTTCTTGGCTTTCTTTACCGGTTTTTTCTTAGCTGCTTTCTTTTTTGCCATGGTCTTGATCACCTCCTTTCGTCAGTATTAAATTGTGAACAAAGAACTTGGCTTTATCAGACAATTATACTGTTCTATCGTCAAACTTCGCAAGAAGTCTTGAAGCATTTTATGGGTCGATGCGCGAAACGCCAACGAGGAATGCAATGAAACGGCGAGACCCTAACGCATTAACGACCGCGCTGAAATCGAACTGGGCGAATTTATTCGACGTATCCAAACATGCATTTGATACGGGGATATAAGGGCGATTGGAGGGTTACGATTCCCCGGCGGCGCCTGTCAAGAAGAGCTTTGACGATCGAGACAGAAGGTCGAGGATTGAAATCGGAAATGGTTTTGACAACAGGATATAGAAAAAAANNTTCGGCGGCAGCTTCGATCCGGTGCACGAGGGACATATCCGGGTGGCGGAGTCGGCGCGCCAGTATCTGGGAGCTGAGCGGGCGATCCTGATCGCGGCGGGACGATCGCCGCACAAGCAGCTCAATCCGCTGGCATCGGGTGAGCATCGGATGGCGATGTTGCGACTGGCGATCGAGGGCCATGCGGGGCTGGAGGTCAGCGACTATGAACTGAACCGTCCACAGCCCAGCTATACTTATGATACGGTCGAGCATTTTCGGAATCGGTATGGGGATTCGACGGCGCTTTACTGGTTGCTGGGCGCCGACCTGGTCGGGGACCTGGGAACCTGGTACCGTGCGTGCGAGCTGATCGACGGCTGCCGGATTGCGGTAATGGTGCGGGGCGGATACCCGGGGCCGGATCTGTCGGCGCTGGAAGGGCCGATCGGGGTCGCCCGTGTGGCCGCGCTTGGGCAGTGGATGATCCCCACGCCGGCGATCGAGGTCTCGAGTACGGAGATCCGGCGGCGGCTGGCCGAGGGCAAGCCCCTTCGGGATGAAGTCCCGGCGTCGGTGGCGGCGTATATCGCCCGGTATGGGCTGTATGGGCGACCGGGGACGGAAAAGCGGGGCGGGTGAGGTTTTTGATTGACAGGTCGGGCAGGGAATCTATAATTATCGAAACTCGATGGTTCGTCGGATTGCGCGATGGATGGACGGCGGCCGCGAGTCGAACGGATTGGCTACCATCAATCGGGAGATTGTGAATGGCTTCGAAACAGGTGCTGCTGTCGCTTGTCGTAATCGTTCTGGGTTGCGGAGTCCTCGCCTGGGGCGCGGAACTGGCGGATTTGTGGAACGACTTTCTCCATACCACCGCCATCGGCCGGTTTGATCTGGCTAAGGGATACGCTCAGAAGCTCATCGAGAGCAATCCGGATCCGAAGGCCGTTCTGGCGCTGAGCGAGTCGAACCCGGAGGGGTATCGGCTGCTGCTGAAGATGAACGCCGACAGCGAGGAGCTTAAGGAGGTCAGCGGCAAGATCCTGGACCTGATCGAGCGGGGCCGGTTTGAGCGGAGCACGGAACCGGCGATCATCAACGCCGAGATCAAACGGCTGAGCACCACGATCCGCGGGCGGCTGGCGGCGGAGGAACATCTCAAGAACGCCGGCGAATACGCGATCCCCTTTATGCTGGACGCCCTGGCGGACGAGAGCCGCAAGGACGAGTTTGCCAACAT
This sequence comes from Phycisphaerales bacterium, assembly GCA_003152975.1. GTDB lineage: Bacteria > Planctomycetota > Phycisphaerae > Sedimentisphaerales > Anaerohalosphaeraceae > FEN-1350. The sequence continues at coordinate 8,118 of PMBP01000472.1, forward strand.
CACTTCGGCGATTCCCAAGATCGGTCGCAGCGCGGTGCGTCCCTTAGTGGCGGCGCTGCAGACGGATAATGTGGCGGTCCAGTCCGAGATCGTTCGGGCGCTGGGACTGCTGGGATATCCGGAGGCGCTGGGGTATCTGAAGTTCGTCGTGGAGAAAGACAATTCGGAAGTGCTGAAGCAACTGGCGACGCAGGCGATCGAAAAGATCGACGCAACGGCAATGAAGCTGCCGGCGGCGGAACTTTTGTTCATGCTGGGGGAATCGTATTACAATCATGCCGAGTCGGTGGCCGCGTCAACGGATTACAGTTTTGCGAATGTCTGGTTCTGGGATGCCAAGCAGGGTCGGCTGGTTCGCGAGGAAGTGGATCTGAAGTATTTTAACGAGCTGATGTCGATGCGGTGCTGCGAGTGGGCGATGAAGGCCGACGCGGATCTGGGTAAGGCGATCGCCCTGTGGATTGCATCGTTCTTCAAGGCCGAGTCGGCGGGGATTCAGCAGCCGGAGTATTTCGGGCCGGATCATGCCGACGCGATGACCTATGCGACGACGGCCGGGCCGGAATATCTGCATCCGGCGCTGGATCGGGCGCTGAAGGAAGGCAACGCGTTTGTCGCTCTGGGCGTAGTCGAGGCCCTGGCGGCCAACGCCGGCGAGACCTCGCTGCTGTATCGGTATGGGACCGATCAGCCGCTGGTTTCGGCGCTGAGCTTCAAGGATCGGGCCGTGCGGTACACCGCGGCGATCGCGGTCGGCCAGGCGGGACCCAACAGCGAGTTTGTGGGCAGCAAGAAGATCGTCGAGAACCTGGCCGAGGCGATTACGGATGCCGGCCTGCAGGACCTTGGGCGGGAGATGACGGATTCCTATGCGACGCGGGCGATCCAGTCGCTGCTGTATCTGGCCGAGACGCGCAACAAGATCGTCGATCTGACGGCGGCGCAGGAAGCCCTGATCCAGGCGACGAAAGATCCACGGACGCACATCCAGACTTTTGCGGGGCAGGTTTTGTCGCATCTTCCCAGTCCGGACGCCCAGCGGGCGGTGGCGGCGATGGGATTGTTAGAGTCCAATACTCCCGAGGTCCGCATTGCGGCGTTCCATTCGTTGGCGGTATCGGCCAAGCAGAACGCCAACCTGTTGACCGACGAACAGATCCAGGGATTGTATTCTCTTGTGGAATCGGGGAAGGCAGAGGCGAAATTGCGNNGCGCTGAATCTGCCGAGCCGGAAGGTGAAGGAATTGATCCTCGGTCAGACCAAAAGCTAAGATATTATCGGTCTGACGCCGGGGCGACGGGAGCGATTTTTTGCCGGAACCCAAGAAAGAACGCAAGATATGGATTGACGATTGGCGTCAAGACAGCCTTCGGTGGATGGGGGTCGGTATCGAGTTTTGTGCGGTTGCGGGGGGTGCGGCCTGGATTGGGAACTGGCTGGATAAGTTAACCAACACCAGCCCGGGATTTATGCTGATGGGGTTTTTCGCCGGGTTCGGGTATATGCTGTACACCATGATCAAACGATCCGGCGGGATCAAGTTCAAGTGATGGCCGGATGCAACCGATATCCGAGTGATCTTAATGTCGTGGCACAGCGGCGGGTTTGGCCGTGCATGGGGACGGGGATGGGCGTGTAAAAGACGGTTTTATTAACGAAAAATCGTGATAATCGTCGAATACTGGAGGGTGATGGTGGGAAGATAGGTGAAACGGGTGTGGGATTGCCCCGGTTTTCCAGTCGTAATTTTCATTTGTACTTGGCTGATCTGAACCCTATCGGGTATGATCGGATCGGGCAGGGATGGGACGCTTTTCGGGGATGGGCCGGACAATCCGACGGACCCGAGGGCGGCAAGTTCAAACGGAATGGACAGATATGGTTTGGATGTTGGCCAAGGTATCGCCGCTGGACGAAGTGACGACGAAGGTGATCTTCGGCCAGCCCCCCTTTGTCTTTACCAGCCACATGTTCATGATCACGCTGGCGACGATCCTTCTGTTGGTTGTAATGCCGCTGGCGTTGCGCCGCAAGGGGATGGTGCTCGGCGGTTTCGGCAACGCAATCGAGGCGATCTGCCTGTATTTGCGGGAGGAGGTCGTCCGCCCATTCCTGCACGACAAGACCGACAAGTACATCGGGTATTTGTGGACGATGTTCTATTTTATCCTGACGATCAACCTGCTGCCGATGGTTCCGCTGACCCGGATCGTATGGATGGTTACCGGCGGAAAAGAGAACCACTTCGGCGGGGCGGCGACGGCGAACATCTATGTCACGGGAACGATGGCGCTGGCGGCGTTTTTCCTGTTTCACATCGCGGGAATCAAGGAAAACGGGATCGTGCATTACATCAAGTCGTTCTCGCCGAAGGTTCCGTGGCCGATGATGCCGTTCATGTTTTTCATGGAGGTTGTCAGTTCGTTCGTTCGGCCATTCTCGCTGGCGATTCGTTTGTTCGCCAACATGACGGCCGGGCACCTGGTGCTGGCCGTGATCCTGGGCATGGCTGCCGCCAGCGCTTCGAGCATCGTGTGGTATGCGGTCACGCCGGCCAGCGTGCTGGGCGTGGTCGCGCTCAGCCTGCTGGAGGTGTTTGTGGCGTTTTTGCAGGCTTATATTTTCACGTTTTTGTCAGCCTTGTTCATCGGGATGGCCGTCCACCCGCACTGATCCGCGGCGCGCGCCACGGTGGCTTTGGAAATCAACCTACTCTTTCACGCATTTTAGAGGAGACCCAACTAGTGAACAGCTTTGTAAAAGTTGCCGCGCTGAGCTTCGCCATCCTGCTCGTGGCTTCGCCCGCCATGGCCCAGGACGGCGTCAAGCCGACGATTTCGATGAACCTCGGCTCGGCCATTGGCGCCGGTCTGGTGATTCTGGGCGCCGGTTTCGGCATCGCCAAGATTGGCGCGGTCGCGGTCGAGAGCATGGCCCGGCAGCCCGAAGTCGCC
>PMBP01000054.1 GCA_003152975.1 Phycisphaerales bacterium
ATTTTGGCCCGATGCAAGGCCGCAGGTCGAAAAGGACCGGAGGCGTATTTAAAAAATACGCTGAGGACATGTTCGGCCGAGAACACCGCAGCGGGCCAAAAGGGCCGCCCAAAACCAAACTCGTGTGAAATATCCGGGGTAACGCTCTGCGCCACCATCCCCGTCGCCTCCAGCATCCCCAAGTCGCTCAACCGTCCCCGGTTGAGTATAATCCTGTTAATCCTGTCAAAATGGATTTCCTTTGCGTCTCCGTGCCTTGGTGTCTTTGTAGTGAATCAGTTCTTGGCGTGAGGAAATGAAGCTGCGTCAATCGGCGCATAATGCGGATATTGCTTGTCGTAATTTATGTTCTAAAGCCAACATCCCATATCCTATATTAGTCCCACAATAACGATAGGTCATGTAGATAGAATGACGCAAAAGGGTTATACGAAACATGATTTATACACCCAAATATGGAAATGGTATATCCGATAGCAAGAAATTCACAATTCGACCGCCAAAGTCGATAACTCATTGCAGGACAAAGACTTACAGGAAATCGGGGGCGGCGTGTTCCGAGAAACGGCCGTAACCTGTTGTGTTTCAAGAACTTACAAAACCCGAAATGCCGATTGGGTCCTCAGTCCCCCCTCCACATTCTGTCACAATCTTGCTGAATAGAAGGATAATAATGTCCGCAATGCAAGCAAGTATAACGGTAGGAAATCTATTGGAAATAGGAAATCGAAAATTATTTTCTATACGCCATGCCCTGAAAAGAGGCGATCAGGTTGCCTTCGCCGTCGGTGACATTGACCGAATAGGTCCCGATCTTTCGGCCCAGCGAAACCTCTGTGGCCTTGGCGACGAGGACTCCGTTTGACGCCGATTTTAGATACGAAATATTGACATTGATGGCCACGGCCACGGTTCCGTGCGAATTGCACGCGGCCGCAAAGGCCAGGTCCGCCAGCGAAAAGATCATCCCCCCGTGCACGGTTCCCACGCCGTTGAGGTGATGCGGCTGAATCTTCAATTGCGCTTCGGCGTAGCCGTTTTCGGCCTCGATCAGCTCGATCCCGCAATACTGCGCGAACACATCTTTGTCAAAAAAGGTCTCTTTATCCGTCATTGCGGTTATTCCTTTCCTTTTTCCCCGAGGATTTGGGCCTTGGTCTGGCTCAGAATCGCTATCATCGCATCGTGAATGTGCCCGTTGGTCGCGATGATTTCCCCCGGCAGGCCCACGACGCCTCCGGCAAAATCAGTCACCCGGCCGCCGGCCTCCGTGACAATCAACTCTCCCGCCGCGATATCGTAGGGCTTGAGATTCAATTCCCAAAAACCCTCCAACCGGCCGCAGGCGATGTACGACAGGTCCACGGCGGCCGAGCCGGTCCGCCGAATGTCGCGAATCTGGGGAAGAATACGCTGAAAAAACGGAAGATTGTTGTACACCTGATTGTCCCTCATGCACGCAAATCCCGTCGCCAGCAGCGAATCCTCCAGGCACGATTCCTTCGACACGCCGATGGGCTCGCCGTTGAGCGTGGCTCCTTTCCCCGCCTGCGCCTCGAACAATTCGTCCAGCACCGGCGCATAGACCGCGGCCGCAATCGCCCGGCCGTTTTGCTGCACCCCGATCGAGACCGAGTAAAACGGCTGGCCGTGAATATACGAGGTCGTCCCGTCGATGGGGTCGATCACCCAGCAGAACTCGTCACCGCCGTGCTTGCCCGTTTCTTCGCCGAAGATGCCGTGGCTGGGATACTTCCGCTGGATTTGGCCGACCAGATAATCTTCCACGGCGCGATCGGCCTCGGTGACCAGGTCCTTCTTGGACTTGCGATCGACCGCCAGCCCGCCGACCTTGCGGCGGAATTCCAGCGTCATTTGGCCGGCCCGCAGAATGATATCCCGTAGAAACTCATTCATCATTACATTTATCCTTTCGCGGGTTCGGAGTCGTTTGTTCTTTGGATTCGAAACACGGGCATTATCGGCTGCGGATGAGCATTTCGGCGCTCCACGGAAAATCGGGTCGCTGCGTTTTGAGGTCGCGGATGAATCGCTGGCCATCCTGCCAGTATCCGGCGGTGGGGCGCAGGTCCGTGCACGCGTTGCAGAAGAAGCGGTTCATGGACTCATTGAGGACTTCACGGACATATTTACTCAGCATCGAGGCCAGGGCCACCGGCAGGCACCGCATTTCAGCCCCGACGGGAAAGTGAATGCGAAGGGTTTTGCCGCGGCCGGTGAGCTCATAGCTGCTGAGGGAATCGTCTTCGCGGAGGATCGCCAGCTCCATATCGGGAAACATCCGCTGGAGGACGGGACGGTAGCCGCTGCGGCCGCCCTGCCGATCGACGACGACCTGAAGGGTTTGTCCGGAGGGCAACTCGTCGAGCGATTGCTGGATGAGGGTGCAGACCTCGGTGAAGAGGACCGCGGCTTTATTGCGGACGATATCGACCTGTTGATTATAGAACCCAACATCGAGGCAGCGGGACCGAGGGTTGGCCAGCCGGACGGAATGTTCGGCCAGGGTTTTGTGCAGGACAGCCGCGGCCAGATGGATGTCGTCGCGGTTGCCGCCCAGCGGAGAATCCGCCAGATCCTGGTACCAGGGATAACCGGCCAGACGGGGGCCGCAATTCGGGCAGACGGTTTCGAGCAGGTCCGCGGACGATTCCGGAATCGTGAGGGCCTCGGATCGGGCGGCCAGACACGCCAGGACCGAGCGGCGAAGGGTATCGACGCCGGAGGCGGGGGAATAGGCCTTTTTGCTGTCGGTGATGAGGATCCGGCCGGATAGGCGGCGTTTTTCCTTGCTGACGGCCTTGCCGAGGACCTGCCACAGGTCGGCCCGCAACAGCGGTTCCGGCAGCGACAGGACCACGCCTGAAACGACCAGCGGCCCCAGGAGGGGCCCGTATCCGGCCTCGTCGATGCCAAGAAGCGTAATGGGATATTCGCTATTCATATTTCCGTTTTCAGTGAAGGCGGGCTCGTTCTGTCGGGGAAAGATTATAACGCATGACAGGATTTGGGGCAATCCCGGAGTTTTCAAAATGGATATTGGATATATGAAATTGATTATTGAATATGGACTATTGCTCAAGTCGC
>PMBP01000181.1 GCA_003152975.1 Phycisphaerales bacterium
TAGAGTTCCTCGACGGTCTTGATGTCTTTCGGGGCCGGCGGGGTCTTGACCTCGGCGGGCAGAGGACCGGGATCGGGGAGTTTTTTGGGCTGGTATTCGACGAGGACCTGGCCGTCGGCGGACTTGAGTATGGCCTTGAGGTCCGTGGGCTGGATCGTGGTATCGACGGCGACGGTTTGCACGAAGGGCTTGTCGGGGGCGATGTCGATGGTCTTTTCGAGGACCGGCTTGCCTTTGGCGGTGAGCAGGACGGTGGCCGTCGGGAAAGCAGAAGTGGCGTGGAAGCCGAGAGCGACCTTGCCATCCTTGAGTTCAAGATTGACGGCCGCATTGAGCGTGNNGTTTCGTGCGGTGCCAGCCAACTGTAGTCGGGCTGATTGTCGGAAAAGGCGCCGACCATCAGTTCGGCATAGGGGCCGTCGGAATCGGTGAGGACCTTGGTGTCCCAGATGTTTTTGGGGCCCCATTCCCAGAGCTTGGCGCCGCTGACGATGTTGTGGTTGCCGATCTCGACGAGGCCGGCGTTACGGCCGTGATCGTAGCCGCCCATGAAGTCTTCGGGGTTGTTCCATGCGAAGAAGGAGACGGGCTTGGGATGGTTTTTCCACCAGCTCAGATCGACGCCGGTGTAGTCGGTGCTGCGATACCGGCCCTGGCCGATCGGCCAGTAGGAGAAGTCGTTCTTGGAGTGATAGGTGGCCATCTGGACACTGGGCGGGAATATGACCTGGTAGTCGTCATTGGCGGCGACGGCGACATTGGCCCAGTAGAGGATGGAGTTGGGCAGCGGCCTGCGGTTGAACATCGTGACGGCCGCCTCGAAGTAGGACTTGCCGGGGCGGAGGGTCAGGGCGATAGTCCAGCGCATTCGGTGGCGGCGTTCGGTCTCGGCGAGCCAGATGGTCTTGCTTCCGTCGGGATTTTCCAGGAGGCAATAATCGACGGGCATGTAGGTGGTGTTACGGTGATGGTGGAAGACGCACCACTCGATGCCGCCGGAGATCCAGGCGCCCAACATGCCGATCAGGGCGGGTTTGATGACATGCTGGCGGTAGAAGATGTCGTAGCCGTTGGTTTTGTCGGTGGCGGAAAAGAGACGGCCGCCGATTTCCGGAAGGACGACCAGCTTGAGGTATTCGTTTTCGAGGTTCAGGGCGGTCCAGTCGGTGTTCTCGCGGATGCCGGTCAGGCCGTCGATGAGGGGATAGGGATACACCATTTTCTTGGCGCCCTGATAGGACTCGCCTTTGTAGAACATGGGGTTGGGGTCGGGCTTATCGACACGGTAGGAGGGCAGGGTGAGTTTGTCTTGCCAGACCTTGACGGGGGACTGGGCCCAGACGGGGGCGATCAAAAGGCAACAGAGGAACGGTATCCAAAATCGTTTCATAGTTGATCTCCTTGTCTGCGAATTTACCGAACGCGATTCGGATACCATGATAACGAAAATGATGGCAGGAGACAAGGAGATTGGGAGAATGTCAAACGGCAAACTGCAAATGGAAAATTTGAACCCATATTGAGGAATAAACGAAGAACCGCCGGATCTTCGTGATCACGGCGGTTCAACGCATTCGTTAAAGGGACAACAGTGTGTGTTATCAGGCAGTGGCGGTGGTGGTGGGCGCCAGGATCGCAGTTTTGGCAATTGAGGCCGGGGCGGGAGACCCGAAGAAACCGACGACGGCGCCGAAGAGCAGCATGGATGAGCAGGTCTCGACGAAGTGGACCATGCGTACGGTGTCGTTCATCCAGGGATTGGGCAACCAAAGGGGGGTGGTCATGACCAGGCCGAAGATCAGGGAGACGGCGAGGGTTTTTGCGAATCGGCCGGCGTTCATCATTCGGCAGATCATCAGGCCCAGACCCACCCACAACAGGCCACGGACAAACTGGATCGGGAAAAACCAGGGAATTGTTTGGGCCGTGACGAGCGTATGTTTGAAGAAGGGCATGATATCGGTTGAGCCGCTGTAGAGCATCCGGACATCGGGGGATTGCCAGGCGACGAAGTAGCCGAATGTGAAATAGACGACGACATAGAAAGCGGCCAGCAGGATCCAGCGAATCATCAGGTCGGAGATGGCCCATCGCGGCGATGGGGCGGGTTTTTCCGCAGACGGGCGCATCCGGCCCAGGATCCAGACGGCCAGCGGGGCAAACATAGCCGCACGGATCAGGCCGGCGGTGACGATTCCATGGATGGTGTCGAGCGACATTTTCAGGCCGGTTTGGAAGATGACAGCTTCGATCTGGCTCATGAAGGTTTCGACGCCGAAGTAGACGGTGAAGACCAGCAGGATCAGGTCGATGCCGCGATATCGCGATAACAAGATTGGGATTGACAGGACGATCGTGTCGATCAGGCAGACGACCAGGAGGATCGCCCCGATTCGGGCCGGGGTGGCTTCCGGGGCGGCCTGGTCGGAGGAAATGCCGGAGAGCATGGCCGAGACGGCATAACACACAAATAGGATGACACTCAACAGGGCGATTTTCAATATGGTTTTCATTGTTAACCTCATACGGATAATCATCAAGGGTCGGCACGATCCGGCCTTTATTGTTTAGTCGCAGTTGGGGATGAGGGATTACAGACAAAATTTTCCAAGGTATCTCGATGCGCGGTTCCGGATGGGATAAAACAGCAGGATGGCGAGTTATTTTTCCGTGATGGCCGGCGGGGTGACAAGCCAGTGTTCGATGAAGATCAGGAGGTCATCAAGGCCGATATTTCCGTCGCCGGAAAGGTCGAGGTTACCGCAGGGGCCGCAATCGCCGGAGAGCCAGTTTTCGGCGATGGCGACGAAATCGGCGAAAACCATTTTGGGAATGGGAACGGACCAGGACCACGAATAGATCGGGNNAGTGACCGCGGATGGACTGATTGGACGAGTCGCGTTCCATCCAGGTCAGAGTGATGTCGTAACCGCGAACATCGACGACGATATAGCCAAAGCGGGTTGTGTGGTAGATGTCGGTGAGGGTTCGGTTGCCGTTGTTGCCGATGTACTTGCCATCCCAGATATGGATGGAGGCGCCGGCGCTGCCCACGACGACCTGATAGAGGTCGTTATTATTGTTGCCGTCGGAATCCACGCGGGCCTCGTGGTAGAAGTGCTCGTGGCCGCAGAAGTACGCGCGGCATCCGGCGCGGGCGATGGATTGCCAGAAGCGGTCGCGGTCGGCGGGATAGTCGCCAAAACTGTCCCAGATCATCTTGAATGCGGTGAAATGGCCGAAGGGGAATACATGGGGCTGAGTGTTGGCGGCCAGTTGCTGGTCGATCCAGGCCTGGGCGACGCGGCTTTGCCGTGGTTGGGGGTGACGAGTTGATCGAGGGCCAGAATGAAGACATTCTTGTGGGCAACGGCGTAGGTGAGGTTCTTCTCGCCGTCGGGGCCATTTTGCGGAAGACCGTAATTCAATCCGCCGGAGGCGGTGAAATCTTTGAACACATTGTTCCATGCCGTCGTGCCGGCGGGATCGCCTTCATCGTGGTTTCCACGGATGATATAGACGGGGATTCCGGCCTGATAGAGGGGCTGGACGGTTTGCCGCCACTTGAGGAACTCTTCTTCCAAGATGGTCTGGTTTTCCAAACCAACGCAGAGGTCGCCGCCGAAGCAGAGGAACTCGGCATTTTGCGCGAGAACCTCGCTGACGATCTCGGAAAGAATGGCGACATTGACCCCGGCGTTGTCGCTGGGGCTTTCGCTGCGGCTGTCGGCGGTATAGATGAAACGCCAGGGGGCCCATGCTTTCGCCAAGGGACACAGGGTCATCAGGGTCAATACTACACAAAGGTCTCTGAAGCGCATTCCGTCGGTCTCCCCTTCATTGTCGGGCGTTTTCTTGTCAGAATTCAGTTTTTGTATCATACACTCTTATGAGGTTGTCACAAGGGTCGACATTACGATAACAATCTCGTATGATTCGGGGTTCTTTGTTGGAAATCTTGTCTTGGATTTGGATGAACGGACCGAAGGATCAAGCGTAAAAAAGGTGAAACGAGGGTATATGCGATGAAGGTTATATTAGCCATAAGTATTGTTCTGGCAATGGTTTATAGCTCGGGCTGCGACAAGCTGGGGGTTGGTGTTCCTGTACAGTCGCCCCCGGCGGGAGCCCAGAAGGCGGCCGGAACGGCTGATTCCAATTCGGTGGTGGTACAGACGCCAAGAGAGGGGCAAAAGGTTATGGATGACAAGGTCACAAAAACGGATGCCGAGTGGAANNATTTACCGGCAAGTACTGGAACAGCAAGGAGATCGGGACTTATCGGTGTGCGGGGTGCGGGGCGGTGCTGTTCGAGTCGGCGACGAAATTTGATTCGGGGTGCGGGTGGCCGAGTTTCAATGCGCCGTCCGACAAGGTGCGGATCACCGAGAAGGTCGATCACAGTCACGGTATGGTGAGAACGGAGGTGGTATGCGCCCGTTGCGGGGGACACCTGGGGCATGTGTT
>PMBP01000074.1:0-2981 GCA_003152975.1 Phycisphaerales bacterium
CCGATGTCAAACGGGATCGTCAGGGAAATCGGATCGCCTATCAGTTGAGAACGCAGGATGGAGAAGGCTTCCATGATTCCGACTCCGCCCCCGGCGAGGGAGCCTGGATCATCCTCGCCCTTGGGCGCGGGCATTAATCGACGCCGCCCCTTGGCGCCAACGGCCTCCCGACTTTCTTCGGTCAATACATCGAAAGAATCCCGCGCCTGAAACTCGTCCCTAAGGGTTATGTCGCTCAACTTCCATCCTTTCCATTTTAATAAAAGGAGACTGGCTCTTTGAATTACAAATCCTGTGCCAACGGCGGCTGTCCTCCTTCAAGCCGGCTGGGTGATGAATTGATTAAGTTTTTTGTGAAGGGAGGATGAGCAACAGGCGTCAGGCGATGCTCAGATTGATATGACTTCGACCAAAAATTGACGCGTCGGAATCCGCGCCACAAAACAAAAGGCCCCGGAGCGAAATCCCTCCGGGGCCTTTGCCGTCAAACCTCAAATAGTCGCGTGCTAGCTTCCGCAGCACCCCTTGTGGTGGCTGCCGGAATCGTCGTCGCCGCTGTCATCGTCCGCATCGTCATCAGCGTCGTCGTCGGTGGAATCGTCGTCGTCGCTATCGTCATCGACTGAATCGTCATCAACCGAGTCATCATCAACCGAATCATCGTCCGTGGAATCGTCGTCGGCGTTGGGGCACTTATCCAACTGTTCGTTGGTAGTGTGACCGGTCCACGCGGGCTCCATTCCGCCGATGGCGTAAATGCCCAGGTCCTCGCTGGACGAGCTGGCCATTCTGAAGCGGGCGTCGTTCAACGCGATGTATGGGGTCCAAACGTCTTCGGTCGGATTGTAATAATAGGTGTCGGTCACTGTCGCGTCGGCCTTCTCGCCGCCGAAGATGAAGAAGTTGCCGCAGTAGGACGAGTATCCGCCGCCCCACCAAACCGCGGGCAGCGCGTNNTCGTCCATGAATTGCCGGCGATGTCGTAGACATCCATCGTGGTCGTTTCGGTTCCCGTGCTGTCAAACCCGCCGGCCACATAAATCTTGCCGTCAAGGTAAGCGGCCTGGGGCCAGGTGCGGCCCGTAGGCATGGTGGCGAGCGCGGTCCATGCATCGGTCCCCGGATCGTATTGGTCGATGTTGGCCGCGCCGTTCGGCCACGTGGCGTCGGAGCTGCCGCCGATGCGGTAGATATAGGTCCCGTCGGTCACAACTGCGTATGCCGCGTAGGCATTTAGCGCCGAGGCGCCCGTGGACCAGCTGTCGCCGGCCTCGTCGTAAATCATCAATGAAGTGTTGAACGTGCTCGCCGCATCAAGACCGCCCGGAATATAGACTTTGCCGTTAAGGGCCGTGCCCGCGATGATGGTCAGAGGCGTGCTCATGGCAGCGCCGGCCGTCCAACTGTCTGCGACCGTATCGTAAATTTCAACCTCGCCCAAGGGGACGTCGCCGCTCTCGGTGCCGCCGATGTAATAGACCTTGGTGCCGTCAACGGCCGCGGCCGCGTCGCCGCGTCCGATGTTCGCCGGGGTCAACAGGTTCCACCTGATGTGCGCGGTGGTCGNNACACCTCGATGTTCACGGTGTCGGTATCGCCTTCGCCGGCGTCGGCCGGAATGTGAACGCTGATGTTGAGGTCGCCCGAGGTCTGATCGGCGATATCAACCGAGGCCGGGCAGTTGACGTCCCAGGTATTGCCCGTGCAGGAGACGTTCACAGTGCCCTTGTGGTTTTTGGTTCCGGTATTGTTGTAAATCGAGAAGGTATAATTCACGTCGTGATCCGGCGTGCCCGATGCCGCCTCAGTCGCCGGGGTCAGGTATATGCCCGGAGTTGTCGGCAGCCCGTCGAGGACCACGTTATCCACGATCCACCACCACTGCCAAGTGCCTCCCGTGAGGTAAACCCAGCGGACCATGATCTGGGGCTGGCCGTCGGCCAGGGCGGAAATGTCGATCGACGTATCTTCCTGGATCGTGGTGCTCGTATAGGTGGCCACGTTGTTCCAGGTGCCGCCGCCGTCAATGGACACGTCCACTAATCCCTGATCGGTTCCCAGCGGATACCAGTACTGGCTGAACTTCAGGGAGATGCCCTGGTAGTTGGTGCCGTCGATGACCGGCGTGTGAAGCTCGTCGTTGTAGCCGACCGAGTTCCAGTCCGAGTCGCAAATCACAAAAGGATAGGTCACAAAATCGCCGGTCCGGCTCCCCGGGTTATCGGTGGTCCAGGTAAAGCCGTCGGCATTGTTGTCAACGGTGGTCCAGCCGGCCGGAATGGTTCCGCCCGAAAAATCCTCAGAGAAAAATGGAACTCCCCAGGCGAATCCGGCGAACCCCAAAAGCATGATCAAAGCGCAAATAAGACTCTTCCCCGTTCTCATTACCGTGCCTCCTCCCGCTGATTGTTTTGCAGATTCGACCATTAACGATTCACGTGTTATCACTCTCAATAGGGTGTCGTCAACCCGATTCAATGAAAAATTCAGGCCTGCGCGGGGATCATCCCCGCGGCCTTGCGAAGCCTGGCCACTGAACGATCGCGGCCCGCAAGCCATATCGTCTCGTACAAGCCGGGGCTGACGGATCCGCCCGTGATCGCAACGCGCACCGGTTGGGCGAGCTTGCCCAGCTTCATGCCGCTTTGCTCGACCAGCCGGGTCATGACCGCTTCAACGGCCTTATCGGTGAACTCAGGCAACTTCTCCAGTTCGTTTGCAAGGGTAAGGAGAAAATCTTTCGATGCTGGCTGCAGGAATTTCGAAACGGCCTCGGGCTGATAATCGACCTCACCCTTGAAAAGGTACGGGCCGGCCTCCGCCATCTGTTCGAGGGTCTCGGACCTCTCCCTGAACGCGATGACGTACTTTTCCAGCCACGGCCCCGGCTCGACTGAGATTCCCCTCTTTGCCAGGTGAGGCGCGAGCAGGGCCGCGATCCTGGACGGCTCCGAGGACCGGATGTGCTGGCCGTTTATCCA
>PMBP01000074.1:2997-3277 GCA_003152975.1 Phycisphaerales bacterium
TCCTGGTCGCCGTGAGACCAGCCGAGCCTGACCAGATAGTTGATCAGCGCTTCGGGGAGGAATCCCTGGTCGCGGTAGGCCGTCACCGAGGTCGCGCCGTGCCGCTTCGAAAGCCTCGAACGATCCAGCCCGAGGATGAGCGGCAGGTGCGCGAACTGCGGGACCGGGAGACCCATTGCCTGGTAGAGCAGTATCTGCTTTGGCGTATTGTTCAGATGATCGTCTCCGCGGATGACGTGCGTTATTCCCATGTCCGCGTCGTCCACGACCACGCAGAAGT
>PMBP01000053.1 GCA_003152975.1 Phycisphaerales bacterium
CAACTGATGTGGGTCAACACGCGGATCGACCCGACCTCGCTGACACTGGAACCGCTGGAAAACAAGCAACAGGTACTGGTACAGCAACTGGTGTATCCGGCGCGGCTCAAGCAGATCGGCCGCTGGCTGATTCGCTCCGAGGTCACCGGCCAAGTGCCGATGGAAGTCACCTACCTGACCAGCGGGATTGCCTGGCGTGCCTTCTACATGGGCACATTGACGCACGACGAATCGAAGATGAAGCTGGACGGTTTTGTCCGCGTGGATAACAACTCCGGCGAGGAGTACGAGGACGCACAGACGCGGCTGGTTGTCGGGCAGGTTCATCTTTTGGAACAAGTCACCGAACTGGCGAACCGCGAGTGGGCCTATGGCCGTCAGAATGTCGAAAAATTCCCCGCGATCCAGGCCGCCTTTGAGATGGCGGACAAACTCGATGCATTTGCACTCGACGGTAACGGCAAGTTCGGCTTTGCCGCCGGCCGTGCGGGCGAGATGGGCGGTTTTGGCGGCGGGATGATGAAGATCAAGGAAGTGCTCAAGGAGGGCCTCAGCGAATACAACCTCTACACCATCGAGGGCCTCGAGACGATCCCGCACCAGTGGGGCAAGCGGCTGCCGTCGTTCAAGGCCGACGAGGTGCCCGTCGAGAGTGTGTATAAGTACGACCCGTCGCGGTGGGGCGGCGAGACGATCCAGTTCCTGTCGTTCACCAACGACAAGAAAAACAAGCTCGGCGACAACGCCTTGCCCGAAGGCGACATGCGGATCTTCCGCGATATCGGCGAGGCCGGACGGCTCACCTATGTCGGCAGCACCGCGACCAAGTACATCCCCGTCAACGAGAAGGTCGAGCTGGACTTGGGCCCCACGCCCTATGTCAAGATCGAGCCGGTGGTGACCGATGTGAAGACCGACAGCTACCATTTCGATCGCGACGGCAACGTCGGCGGGTGGGACGACATTGGGACGATGAAGGTGACGATCACCAACACGCGGGAGATCGCCATATCGGTGGAATATTTTCAGAAATTCGACTCGCAATACTGGACACTCAAACGCGGCGACGAAGCGGGGACCTATGAACGGGAAGACCTCAACACCGCCAAGTTCACGCTCAAGCTGATCCCGCGTTCGAAAACGATTTTCGAATACACGACCACCCTCTTCCAGGGNNGTGCAGCTGACCATCTACAACTCGGCGGACCTGACGCTGGTCCGCGAGGTCCGCAACCTGACCGTCAAACAGGGCGGCAATCTCTTGCAGTTCGCCTGGGAAAACACGCTGATCGACCCGACGAGTCTGCAAATGCAACCCAAGTCCGCGGGCGACAAGATTGAGGTCGCCGACCTGCGGTTTCCGGCGCGGCTTCGGAATCTGGGCCTGTGGTCGATCGACAGTACTCTGGATGGCCCGGTCCCGGTGGAGATCACCTACCTGACCAGCGGGCTGTCGTGGCGGGCCGTTTACATGGGCACGCTTTCGCCAGACGAGACAAAACTGCAATTGTCCGGTTATGTCCGCGTGCAGAACAACTCCGGTGAGGATTATGAAAACGCCCAGACGCGTCTCGTCGTCGGACAGGTTCACTTGCTGGATCAGATCGCTCAAATGGCCCAGCGACAGTACCCCTACGGATCGCCTTTGCCGATGCCCGCGTCAGGCCGGAGGCAATCGTCCGAATCCGTCGTGCTCGAACGGTTGGAAGAACGGGAAGGGATGGTACAGGATGAAAGTAAGGTTTTGAGGTTATTCGATTTGGCCGCCGATCGGCCCAAGGAGATCGTTAAAGAGGGCCTGAGCGAATATTTCCTCTACACCATCGAAGGCACCGAGACGATCGAGAATACCTGGGCCAAACAGTTGCCGTCGTTTGGCGCCGCGGATATCCCTGTCGAGAGCTTGTATAAATACGATCCGTCGCGATGGGGGCAAAATACAATCGGATTCCTGCGGTTCGCCAACGACGCCGACCACAAGCTCGGTGCCACCCCCTTGCCCGACGGCAGTTTTCGGATCTTCCGCGATACCGGCGACAATCAACACCTGGCCTTTGTCGGCAGCACGGCGGTCAAGTACATTCCCGTCAACGAAAAGATCGAGCTGGAGCTTGGCCCGGCACGGTATGTCAAGATCGAACCGAAGCTGATGGACACCAGGACGGACAATTTCCGCTTCGACAACAAGGGAAATATCGCGGGCTGGGACGACATCCAGACTTGGAAGTTCACGGTCAACAACACACGCGAAATTCCGATCAAAGTCGAGATCTACAACAACTTTGCGACAACCTATTGGACGATTGCCAACAGCGGCGATTTCGGCCTATACGAAAAAGAAGACATGGATACGGCCAAGTACACCCTGACGATCAGGCCCCGGTCGAAGGCGGAGTTTCAGGTTGAGCTGACGCTCTTCGAGGGGACCCGACAGGAGGACTGGAAGCCATGAAAACGATTCATTGGATCCTGTTGTTCGGCATGACCCTTCCGGCGTTTGCGAAGGTCGATCTGGTCACGCTGCCCCGGCGGGATTCGGTGCAGTTGACGATCTACAACTCGGCCGATCTGACGCTGGT
>PMBP01000282.1 GCA_003152975.1 Phycisphaerales bacterium
CCGCGCACCTTGCAGCGCAGCGAAGGCAAGGCCAAGCGGGTTCTCGACAAACGCAAGATGTAAGCAACCCCGGACCAAAGCCCAGCCATGACCATCAAACAACTTTCCATCTTCCTCGAAAACAAACCGGGCGCCCTCAGCACCCCCTGCCGCCTGCTGGCCGACGCCGGCATCAACGTCCAGACCTTCGCCCTCGCCGACACCCAGCAATTCGGCATCCTGCGGCTGATCGTCTCCGATTGGGAGCGGGGCCGCGAGCTTCTCCAGGAGGCCGGGTACATCGTCAACGTCACCGAGGTGGTGGCGGTGGAGGTGGACGACCGGCCGGGCGGTCTGGCGGCGGCGCTGAAGATTCTGTCGGACCACGATCTGAATGTGGAATACATGTACGGTTTTGTCGAAAAAGCGACGGATCGGGCGATGCTGGTTTTCCGATTCGAGGACACGGACCGGGCGACGAAGGTCCTGGCCAACAGCGGGATACGGGTGGTCACGGAATCGGACATCCGGGGATTGTAGGGACATCCGTGGGGGATGGCATTCGGGTCGAAGGGCCCGTTGAATCACGGGATACACCGATGCAGGTCAATTATTGGAACAAGGCGGTCGAGACGATCGATCGCGAGCCGCTTCGGGAATTGCAGCTCAAGCAATTGCGGCACATGGTCGATCAGGCCGTCAAGACGCATTTCTATCAGCGGCGGCTTGGCAAGGCGGGGATCACTGGCGGCAACGATATCCGTTTGCTGGACGATCTTCAGAAGATTCCCTTCACCACCAAGGACGATCTGCGGCAGAATTTCCCCAAGGGTCTGCTGGCGGTCGAGCCGGAGCAGGTGGTGCGGATGCACTCGTCCAGCGGGACAACGGGGATCCCGACGGTGATCTACCTGACGCAGGAGGACCTGGACCAGTGGACGGACCTGGTGGCGCGGTGCATCGTCGCGACGGGCTGCACGAAGCAGGATGTCTTCCAGAACATGATGAGCTACGGCCTGTTTACCGGGGGCCTCGGGCTGCACTACGGGGCCGAGCGGGTGGGGCTGATGGTGATCCCCATCGGCGGTGGCAACACCCAGCGGCAGGTCCAGGTGATGAAGGATTTCCGCACGACGGCCGTGCATATCACGCCGAGCTACCTGCTGCATATCCATTCGCGCCTCGAAGAGTTCAAGACCACACCGAAGGACCTGTTCCTTCGCAAGGCGTTTCTGGGCGCCGAGCCCTATTCGGAAAACACCCGTTGCAAGCTGCAGGACCTCTATGGAATCGATGTGTACAATTCCTACGGTCTTAGCGAAATGAACGGGCCCGGCGTGGCCTTCGAGTGCGTCTATAAGCAGGACATGCACATCTGGGAGGATGCGTACATTGTCGAGATCATCGACCCGGCGACGGGGACGCCGCTGCCCGACGGCGAAAAGGGCGAGCTGGTGCTGACGATCCTTCGGCGCCAGGCGATGCCGATCTTTCGCTATCGCACGCGGGACCTGGCGTTTCTGCACAAGGACCCATGCCCGTGCGGTCGGACGCACCGACGGCTGTCGCGGATCCTGGGCCGCACCGACGACATGCTGATCATCGGCGGGGTCAATGTCTTCCCTTCGCAGATCGAAGAGGTGATCATGGGTGTGCCGGATGTCGGGACCAACTACATGATCCTGCTGGACAAACACAATTCGCTGGACCGGCTGACGATCCAGGTGGAGATCTATTCGAAGATGTTCACCGGAGACATGTCGGAAATCGACGCCCTCAAACACCGCATCAAGGAACGGCTCAAGGCCTCCATCACGATCAACCCGCATGTGGAGATCCACGAGCCCGGTTCGCTGCCGGTTTTCGAGGGTAAGGCCAAGCGCGTGATCGATAAACGGGAAAAATTGTAAGGATCGAATCGCCGGCAAAACGATTCGTTGTGCCGGATCGGGAGAATGCCCTATGGCAAAGCAATTGACCGTCTTCTTGGAAAACCGGCCGGGCCGAATCAAATCGGTTTCGGATATTCTGTTGGAAAATAAGCTGAATATCTGGGCCTTCACGATCCAGGACCGCGGGGAATTTGGACTGATGAAGGTGATCGTCGATAAGCCCAAGCAGGCGCACCTGGCTCTCGTTGAGAAGGGGTTTGCCTGCGCGATCAAGGAGGTCGTCGCGATTTGTGCCAAGGACAAGCCCGGCAACCTCGAAAAGCTGACGACGCTGCTGCTGCAAAATGAGGTCAACATCGCCGACGCGTACGGGTTTGTCTCGCCGAACGATCGGCAGGGCATGTGTTTTCTGGAACTCAAAAACCCCCGGCAGGTGGATGTACCCAAGCTGCTGGCTTTGGGGGGATTCGAGATTCTCGACGACGAAAAGCTTTACGAGATCTGAGAGGAAGAGACCATGGAGATTTGGCCGGCGATTGATTTGCGGGGCGGGCAGTGCGTTCGTTTGATCCAGGGCCAGTACGATCGGCAGATTACCTACGGGCAGGACCCGGCTGGGCAGGCCAGGGCCTTTGAGAATAGCGGGGCCGAGCATCTGCATGTGGTCGATCTGGACGGGGCCAAGAGCGGCCAATCGGAAAACCTGGAGGCCATCCGGGCGATCCGCGAGGCCGTGAAGATGCAGATCGAGGTCGGCGGCGGCATTCGCGACGAGGAGTCGATTTGCATGATGCTCGATCTGGGCGTCGATCGCGTGATCCTCGGCACCAGCGCGATCCGGCACTTCGAATGGTTCGGCCAGATGGCGGTCCGCTATCCGGACAAGCTGGTGCTGGGCCTGGATGCCCGGGGGGCCCAGGCGGCCGAGCAGGGCTGGACGCAGGAAAGCGGCCTTGCGGTGCTCGATTTGGCGATGCGGGCGGCCAAGTTTCCGATCGCCGCGATCGTCTATACCGACATCACCAAGGATGGCATGATGACCGGCCCCAACTTCGACCGCACGGGCGACCTGGCAGCGGCGGTGACGATCCCCGTAATCGCCTCCGGCGGCGTGACCACCGTCGAGGACATCCGCAAGCTGGTCCCCCTCGGCGTAGCCGGGGCTATCATCGGCCGGGCGCTGTACGAGGGGAAAATTCAACTTGCTGAA
>PMBP01000363.1 GCA_003152975.1 Phycisphaerales bacterium
GACGTGGAGAACATCATCCTGCGGCTGCTGCAGAACTCGGACTGGGATGTGCAGCGCTGCCAGACGGGCATTATCTACATCGACGAGATCGACAAGATATCGCGCAAGGACGAGAACCCGTCCATTACACGGGACGTGTCGGGTGAAGGCGTCCAACAGGCGTTGCTCAAGATCCTCGAAGGCACGATTGCGAACGTGCCGCCGCAGGGTGGACGGAAGCACCCGCACCAGGAGTTTACGCCCGTCGACACCACGAACATTTTGTTCCTGTGCGGCGGAGCGTTTGTGGGGCTGGAGAAGATCATCGGGCGGCGGGCCGGAAAGAAGACGCTCGGGTTCAAGGTGGACGACAAGGAAGCCGAGAACCGCGCCGCGTCGCCGCAACGGCGCGACATGTCGTTACTGGAGCAGATCCAGCCCGAAGACCTGATCCGCTTCGGATTCATTCCGGAATTCATTGGGCGAATGCCGGTGGTCGGCGTGCTGGAAGACCTCGACCGTGCGGCGCTGGTGCAGATCCTGACCAAGCCCAAGAACGCCCTGATCCGGCAGTACCAGAAGCTCTTCGAGATGGAGGGCTCGGAGCTGTCGTTCACGGATGAGGCGCTGCGGATGCTCGCGCGGAAGGCCATGGAGCGGGATACCGGCGCGCGGGCGCTGCGGGCGATCACCGAGGGCCTGATGCTCGACCTGATGTATCGGCTGCCCGAGGAGGCCAAGGGCGGCAAGTACGCGGTCACCCGCGATGTCGTCGATCGCAAAGTGGAGTTGTTTGCGACGAGGGTCAACGCCAAGAAGGAGACGGCGTAGGGCGGGGTCTCGAACTCCCGAATACCGGTAAAAAATTTCGAGAGTATTTCTTGACAATCGGGGGGTGTTTGTGGTAGTATAGGGTGGACTTTATTTGGAGGGACCACACATGGGTAATACGAAGGGCAGGTTTTGCGTCGCGGCCGTACTGACGAGCGTATCCGTGTTGTCGGCCGCCGTCCAGCTTACCACGGAGGAACATCAGCAGCGCAACCCGGCCATCAGCGGAAAAATTGTCGTCCATGAGTACAACCGCAGCGGCAACTGGGATATCTGGGTGATGAACTTAGAGACCCGGGAGACCTGGCCGATCTGCACGGAGTAACACAATCAACGGTTCCCGGCGATCCACGGCAACATTGTTGCTTGGGAGGACTGGCGCAACGGCGACGCCAACAAGGATATCTACGCCTACAACCTGAGCACGCAGCAGGAGTTTGCGGTCTGTACGCAGCCCGGCGATCAGCGGGGCGTGGCGGTCCATAGCGGTCGGATCGTCTGGGAGGACCACCGCGCCGGCAACGGCGATATCTACATGCTGGGCCTTTCCACGATGACGGAAACGCCGGTGTGTGTTGAATCCCATGGCCAATATGCTCCCTCCATTTACGGAAACCTGATTGCCTGGCAGGATATGCGGAACGGAAATTCCGATATCTACGCCCGAGATATGGCATCTGGCGTAACATTTCCCGTTTGTACCAACACCAACGATCAATTCAATCCGAATGTCAGCGAACGGTATATCGCCTGGTTTGACCTTCGTAATGCCACCAAAGATGTCTATGGCTATGACTTAAAAACCGGCAAAGAGATCGTGATCTGCAATCAGGCCGGCGACCAGGGGGCCCCGGAGATCAGCGGGTCATTTGTCGTCTGGACCGATTGGCGAAACGGCGACTGTGATCTCTATGGAAAAGATCTCGCTGGCGGTCCGGAGATGGTCATCGCACAGGGTCTGGCCGATCAGATCAATCCTGAGATCGACGGGAAAGTCATTGTCTGGCAGGATCACCGGCTGGGGGACTTGAATACGGATATCTGGATGACCTGTATCCCCGGCCAATCCCCGACTGCGGATCTCAACGGGGATTGCCGCGTGGATTTTGAGGATCTGGCGATCCTGGCCGAACAGTGGATGATGACGGCGTACTGATTTGCCATTACCGCCGGGGCGGATTTGAAACCCGTCCCTGTACTCACGGCGCAGATATGATTTCCTGACAGAGGTCTTCGAGACGACGGTTTAATTGTCGGAGGTCAAAAAGCTGTTCGACATGTTCGCGTCCGACCCGGGCCATGCCGGGCCAGATTTGGGGGTTGTCGATCAGCCGGCACAGCGCCTCGGCCAAGGCATCAGGATCAGCGGTGGGAACCAGGAAGGCCGAGCGATCGGGAACGACCGAAAAGCGGAGGCCGCCGGTATCGGTGGAGACGATCGGCAGGCCAGCGGCCTGGGCCTCGAGCAGGACCGTGCCCAACGCCTCCACTCGGCTGGGCAACAGGAACAGGTCCGCCGCATATAAACGCTCGATCACCCCCGCATAATCTTTGGGTCCGACAAGAATCGCACTATCTTCCAACCGCAGTTGCTGGATCAGCCGGCGCAGTTTCTCCTCTTCAGACCCGTATCCAACCATTTCGTAGCGCAGCTTGCGAAGGGGGAATCGTTTCTTCACCCGGGCAAAGGCCTCAATCCCGAATTCCAATCCCTTGTCCGGGACATACCGTCCGACCGTTAAAATGAATAACTCGTCCCGTTGCGGTCGGACCGAATAGTCCCGGATCGGAAATCGTTCCAGATCGATTCCCATCGGATGTTCCAGCACAATCGAGGGGTCGGCCCCCAGTTCCAGCAGACAGTCCTTCGTGAAACGACTGCAGCCCAGAAGTCGATCGGCACCCTTGAACAAGTCCCGATACATGTTCCGATTGCCCGCCAGCGCCATGCGGATATCGTATCCATGAAAAGTGGTGATCAGTCGCGGGGCAATCCCGATCCGTTTGAGGGCAAGGCCGGAATTGCCGGAGGGACCGAAGTGGGCGTGGAGGATATCGAAGGATTTGCCGAGACACCGCAGGCCCAGAAACAGCGCGGAAAAATCGAACCGATTACCGCCGTGCCAGCAGGCCCTGAGCAGTCGAACGGTCCGCCGCGGAGAGGTTAGGAATTGAACGGCCGACAGGGCGAGGGCCTTGAGACGGCGAAGCATCTTGTTACGCGGCAGGGTATAGGCGAAGGAGGTCTTGGACAACAGGTTGAAATCAACGACGGATTTGTGGAGGATTGTTTCGCCGGTGCGGTTTTGCGAAAGGATCTCAACGGTGTGGCCCCGATCGATCAGGTAGGTGATTTGGCTGAGGATAAAACTTTCCGACAGGGCCGGAAAGACCTGGACGATATAGGCGATCTTCATGATCCGGCCTTCCGTGAACGAAGGCCGTTTTTGAGTTTGAAATAGATGGCGATAATCCAGGGGCCCAATATCGGCAACCATTTTCGCAGGCGAAGCTGTCCTCTTTGGTTCGGCGTCAGCAGATCCGGTACTTGGCACAAAAAAGGCGACAGGTTGGCGGTAGGGTCTTTGCCGATTTCGTTGATCCAGCGGGACAACAGGTGCTTGGCGCAGGAAACAAAGCGGTCGCGTCGGCCGGCCTGAGCGGACAGGTCGAGGTGGCGCAGGAGGAATTCGCAACGGAAGAGGATATTGGAGCGATTCCGGAGGGTGATGCTGTCGGAACGGCCGGCCTGATAGATCGACAGGGGCTGGGGGATATAACCGACTTTCGGATACGGATAGGCGATCCGCAGGCCCAGGTCGCCATCCTGAGCCCACTTGCGGCCGGGCTGGAATGACCCCACGGTCAGGAGGATATCCCGGCGGACGATCATGGTTGTCATCGAAACCGGGGTTCCGGCGGCGAAAGCGGCCAGATAGTCGTCGAAATAAACCTTGCCGGCCAATAGATCGAGGGCCTGTTGGGAAGTATGAGAAAGCGTCTGGGAATCGCTATCGGCGGGGCGGACGAAGTAGTTGGTATAAGACCAAACGATGTCGGGATTTCGGGCAAGCCCTCCCAACTGGAGGGCGAGCTTGTCGGGCAGCCACTGGTCGTCGGCGTCGAGGAAGGCGATGTACTGGCCGCGGGCGAGTTCGACGCCCCGGTTGCGCGCGGCNNCGTCATCGACGACGAGGATCTCGTCGGCCGGACGGGTCTGGGCCAGGACGCTGTCGATGGCGCGGGCGATATAAGTCTCGACATTCCAAGCGGGGATGACGACGCTGACGGTATCGGGTTGAGGTGACGCAAGGGCCATGATCGGATCTCCTTCAGGATCGCTCGCGACGACGCAGGTCGTCAATGACGCTGGTTAGGATCGTTCGCAGATCGGTTTGGGGCCGATAGCCGATAATTTCGCGGATGCGCTNNTGGATCGAGCTTATGCTATTTGTCATTTCGAGAACGCGGCGGGCCAGGTCGTCGATGCTGATTTCCTCGGTGGAGCCGATGTTATAGACGCGGCCGGGCGCGGCGGGGCAGTCCATCAGGGCCGACAGCGCCCGCACGATATCGCCCACAAAGGCAAAACAGCGACTCTGCTTACCGGAGCCATGAATGACGATCGGCTCGCCACGGAGCGCGGCCCGAACGAACCTCGGTACGACCATACCGTACTGACCGGTCTGGCGGGGGCC
>PMBP01000401.1 GCA_003152975.1 Phycisphaerales bacterium
ACGCCGTTAATCATCACCAGCAGCTCTTCGCCGGCCTTGACGCCCAGGTCCTTGACCAGCATCTCGATCATGATCTCGGCCGTGCGATCCGCTGAGGCCAGCGGCTGCTCGCCGCAGCCCGCCTCACCGTGCTGACCCATGCCGACGACCATCCGCCCTTCCGGCAGCTCGGCAATCACCGCACCGGTACTCGGGTTGNNGCCACGGCCAGCGTCGCCATGTTCCGCTCCATCCGCTCGGCGACGGCCAGGCACTGGTCCAGCGTGTATCCCTTTTCCGCCGCCGCCCCGGCCACCTTGATTACCGGAAAACACCCGACCAACCCGCGACGGTCCTTGGGGTCCTGTCGGCTCGGCACGGAGATATCCTCGTGCGTGAGGACCTGCTTGACATTGAGGTTTTCCTTCTTGGCCATTTGCATCGCGACATTGGCGCTGAGCACATCGCCGGCGTGGTTGAGTACCACCAACAGCACGCCCACCTTGCAATTGGCCAGCCGCAGGGCCTCGATCAGACGGGGCGGCCCCGGCGCCGCGAAAACCTCGCCGGGCACCGATACATCCAGCATCCCGAACCCGACAAACCCGCTCAGTGCCGGCTCGTGGCCGCTGCCGCCCAGNNAAGATCTCGCCGGGCACGCTGATGTCCAACAGGCCCTCTCCGACGAATCCGCTCAAGGCCGGCTCGTGGCCGCTGCCGCCCAGCGTTACCACCGCCACCTTGTCTTCGCTTTTGGACTTGGTACGGACCACCAGATTGCTGCCGGTCAATTTGACCTTGGAGGCGTTGGCCAGCACGAATCCTTCCAGCAGTTCCGAAACAAGCTTATCCGGAGAATTAATGAACTTTTTCATCGCCATGGGGATTCCTTTGAGCTGAAGTTACGCTTTCATTTCCATGACTTCCACCAGCGCGTCGCCATCCTTGATGAAGGCCACCCGCAGAGTCGGCGTAACCTCGGTCGGCGGCAGGATCACCTGCTTGCCCTTGATGGCCTGATCGAGACTTTCGACCACAAACGCCGCATGGGGCGTCTTCTTGATCGCATCCGGCATGGGGCTGTTGGCGTCGAACCGGAGGAATTCGACGGAATAGGGATGACTTTCGGGGTCGGTGATATAGACTCCCGCGCCATCGAGATAGGTTTCCTTACCGGCCTTGACGGTCGTCGGTACGCCGAAATGATGAAATTTCGCCTTCATCACGGTTCCTTTCCATGGGGTTTTGTCCGCTTTCGAGTCGGGATCATTATAGTCAGGTTCGGCTCCGATGCAACCCTCAATTCCGGTCGGAAACGTGCGGACCCTTGATCGGCCGCGGAGAGTACGGTACAATGGACTAAAACTTTTGACGATCGAAAGGATAACCCATGGATCAAGCAATGCGGAACACGCAACCGGATCTCTCACGGAGGGAACTACTGGCTGGCCTGGCCGGGGCCGCCGCCCTCGGTATTTCGGGCTCGACGCTTCTGGCCGCCGACGCCCCGGACAAAGCCGGCGTCAAGATCGGCAAGATCAAGCAGTCCGTCTGCCAGTGGTGTTACGGCAAGGTCGATTTTGAGACCCTTGCCGCCCACTCGGCCAAAATCGGTCTCAAGGGCTTCGACCTGGCCGGACCCGACCAGTGGCCGAACCTGAAGAAGCATGGCCTGATCTGCACGATGACCCCCACCACCGGCATCGGCAAGGGCCTCAACCGCAAGCAGAACCACGAGGAATGCCTGTCCGTCCTCCGCAAGCGGATCGAAGAGACCGCGGCCGCGGGCTTTCCCAATGTCATCTGCTTTTCGGGCAATCGCGAGGGCATGGACGACGCAGAAGGCCTGAACAACTGCGTGGACGCCCTCAAGCAGGTCGCCAAGCTCGCCGAGGAAAAGAAGGTCACCATTTGCATGGAGTTACTCAACTCCAAGGTCGACCACAAGGACTACATGTGCGACCGTACCGCATGGGGCGCCGAGATGTGTAAGAAGGTCGGCTCGCCGCGGGTCAAGCTGCTGTATGATATTTACCACATGCAAGTCCAGGAAGGCGATGTCATCGCCACCATCCGCAAGTTCGCCGAATACATCGGCCACTACCACACCGCCGGTGTCCCCGGCCGCAACGAGATGGACAAGGACCAGGAACTAAACTATCCGGCAATCGTCAAGGCCATCATCGATACCAAGTTTGACGGCTATATGGGCCAGGAATTCATCCCCAAGAAATCCGACGCCCTCAAATCGCTGACCGAAATGGTCGAATTGTGCGATGTCGGCTGACAGACCGAATCGCCTTTCTACCGAATCACTCATGACCTCCCGGACAAAGACCGATCCATTTCCGGGAGGTCTTTTCTTGTCTTGCTCTTTGGGCTCGTCCCGGTATGATGGGATTGGCACTACTTGAACCTTACAGGAGATTGAGCATGAAACGGGTTTTTCCCTTCATTGTCGCAATCGCAACATTGTCTCTGCTTGGATGCGATTCCGCTCAGCCGTCCAAATCCGCAAAAGCAACGCCAGCTCCGGCCGCAAAACCGGAACCGTCTCCCGCACAATCCGTCGTTCCGGAGAAGCCCAAGGAAGCCCCGGAAGCCACGGAGCCCGAGATGGTCCTCTTCAATGGCAAGGACATGGGCCAGTGGGTCGCTGCCGACTATGTCGAGGGTGGGAAGGTGCTACTCAAGGACGGCACGATCGTCATCGAGAAGGGCAACGACATGACCGGCATCAAGTGGACGGGTCCCTTGATGCGGATGAACTACGAGTTGACACTGGAAGCCATACGCGTCGAGGGAGAAGACTTCTTCTGCGGCCTGACCTTCCCCTACGGCAAAGACCCCTGCACGCTGATCTGCGGCGGGTGGGGGGGCTCGCTGGTGGGCCTTTCGAACATCGACTACTACGACGCCGCCAACAACCAGACCAGTACCAGCAGGAGCTTCGATAACGGCAAGTGGTACCCGATCCGTTTACGCATTACCCCGGCCAAGATCGAGGCCTGGATCGATAATGACAAGGTGGTTGACTTTGAAACTACCGACCACAAAATCGGAATCCGGTTCGAAGTGACACCCTGCAAACCGCTGGGCATCGCCACATGGCGAACCTCCGGCGCTGTACGGAACATCAAAGTCGTTCGGATCACTCCGTAGGTCCGGGGGCTTTTTTCCGGCGTCTCCGGCGGCGATCCTTCTGTTTGCGAATTCGTGACTGGTCCTGGTTTCGCGGACTGTTGGGTCCCAGAGTTCGTTCCTCCAGCAATTCGCACAACCGCCTGCGAGCCAGAAAGCGATTCATCGCCTGGCTGCGGCTTTTCTGTATTTTGACCGACAGCCCCGTCGGGCGATGCGTCAGGCACGCGCAGGTCGCCGTCTTGTTGACCTTCTGGCCGCCCGGCCCGCCGCTGGCGATGAAGGATTCATCGATATCCGTCTCCCGCAACCCGCAGGCCTCCATCCGTGCCTGAAGCTGTTCGGCCTTTTTTTGCGTAACCGGAAAGGGAATCATCGCCGACCCTTCTATCGAATCGCCACGATGGCCGACGGGACCTTCAGCGGCGCGGCCATCAATTCAAAATCCATCTCGATCCCCCGCTTGCGAAAGGCGTGCGTGGTTTCCCGAATGGCGATCCGCGGTTCGTTCCGCTGAGAGCTGATATGTCCGAGCATCACCGCTGTCGGCGGGCGGCAACTGCACCCGCGGACATGGCACAATAATTCCGCCGTCTGCGGATTGCTCAGGTGAAACCGGCTGTTGGGATTGTAAAAGCGTCTCAATAGTTCCATGTCATGATTGGACTCGACGAAGATGAAGTCCGCATCCACCAAATGCGGCGCGATATCCTTCCATTGGCAAAAATCGGTCAAGAGAACCATCCGCACCGTTTCATCCCCCGATCGGCACTCCACCACAAATCCGTAAGTGGCATATTCGGGGTGATGGTCCAGTTTGAACGGCCGGATATTAAACTCCCCGACCCAAAAACCCTCGTCATCGAACAGCCGCAGGATCAGTTGGCCAAAACCGTAGGGATACAAAAATCTTGCGCGAAGCTGCCCCAGACATTCGCGATGGATGTGCACCGGCAGTTGGAGTTGCTCAATCACTCGCAGAGGGTAATGGCTGATGTGATCGCTGTGGGCGTGCGAAACGATCACCGCATCCGGCCGGGCCGGGCCCTCGGTAAAGCCCAACAGCGCCGCCCGCGTCCGTTTCATCGATCCCAGGCCGCAATCGAACACCAGCCGCGTCTTGTCCGTCCAGAGCGTCAGACAATTTCCGCTACTGCTGCTACATAAACTCTGAAAATAGACCGCCATCCATGACCTCTCAATTCGATTCTCTGTCCTGCACCTGCCGAATTCGTATCCGACCCTCGCCGCAATCGGATTCCAACTCAATACCATATCAGGAAATCCCCCAAAGAGAAGAACCCACTGCTTGGAATTATCGGACCATAA
>PMBP01000105.1 GCA_003152975.1 Phycisphaerales bacterium
AAAATCCTCGAAGGCCTTCAAAAAAAATAGACGCCTCTGCTGTTGTTTGGGAATCGCCCGTCACGATTGTTCCGAATGCCGATACGCGATGACGCGGACCTTTTCCAGCGTCACAAGCCCCTCCTGGATCATCGTATCCAGTTCCGGCAGCAGCTCCTGAATTCGCTCGGGCTTATCGACAATCTCGATTACCATCGGAAGATCTTCCGACAGTCGCAGGATCTTGGTCGTGTGAATCCGACTGTTGGCCCCGAAGCCCAGGCAGCCCTTGAGCACNNAGCACCGTCGCCCCCGCCAGCCCCTTTTTTCGTGCCAGCTCGACGATCACCTCGTAGAGCGGCCGGCCCCCGATTTTGTCGCTTTCCCCGATAAAGATCCTCAGCAAATCCGCTTCCGACGGCAGTTTCATCGCATCTCCTTATACCATTCGGCCCAGGGCCATCCCCGCCAGCAGCACGACGATCCCCAGGACATTTTGCCCAATGATGTTGGCCCCGGCGTACAGCCATTGCGAATCCCGCATCAGCGAGGCGGTCTCGGCCACGAACGAGGAAAAGGTCGTAAACGCCCCGAAAAATCCGATGAACACAGTCGTTCGAATTTCGGGCCGGACCTGGATGCGCCCGTCCAGCAGCGTCCACAGCAATCCAAACAGAAAACACCCCGTCAGGTTCACCACGGCCGTCCCCCATGGAAATCCCGCCCCGGCGATCCGCTGCACGAGGCCCGAAAGCCCGTATCGGGCCAGCGTCCCCAGAACTCCCGCCACCGCCAAGCCAATCCATTTATCCATGAATCGTTCCCGCAGGTTCGATCGACGATTTAAATTATCACGCTCTTATGCCGGTGGCTGTGGCATTCGATGTTGACCGCGGCCGGCAGCGATGCGATGTGGCACGCGGCCGTCTCGATCTGCACCGCCAGCGCCGTCGTATCGCCCCCCAATCCCTGTGGCCCGACGCCAAGAGCGTTGACCTTCGCCAGCAGCATCCGCTCCATCTCGGCATAAAACGGCTCGTCATGAGATCGGCCGATGCCCCGCAGCAGCGCCTTCTTGGCAAGTAAGCAACTCACTTCAAAGTTGCCCCCCAGACCCACGCCCACCACAAACGGCGGGCATGCGTCGGCGCCGGCCTTGGCGACCACATCAACGACCCAGTCGATCACATCTTTGCGGGTCTGTGTGGGCTTGAATACCCGGAACGCCGATTTATTCTCGCAGCCGCCGCCCTTGGCCATGATCGAGATCTTCAGCCGATCGCCGGGAACCATCGAAAGATGTACGATCGCCGGCGTGTTGGTACCCGTATTCTTGCGATCCTTGAGCGGATCGGCCA
The DNA here is from genome assembly GCA_003152975.1 of Phycisphaerales bacterium. Taxonomy (GTDB): domain Bacteria; phylum Planctomycetota; class Phycisphaerae; order Sedimentisphaerales; family Anaerohalosphaeraceae; genus FEN-1350. Next base: position 1,338 of record PMBP01000105.1, read on the forward strand.
CCACGCTCTTTCGAAGCAGCCCCTTGTCGTATCCAGCGGCCACGCCCTCCTGAATCGCGTCGATGAGCGTCGCACCCGGCCGATCTTTCGGCAGCGCAACGACCGCGTCAGCCCCCAGATCGACGAACACGATCGCCANNGCCGGTATCCTGACAAAGGGGAATTCGATCCTCGCGGGCAATGCGGGCATTTTCGATCAATTGTCCAAGGATTTCTCTGGCCCGGGGATTCCGCTCGGATTGCATCGCCGCATCGAGCGCCCCGGTCACATCCGAAGGCAACTCATACGCACAGTCGATGCACAACCGCTCCACCGCATCCGAAACATCCTCGAACGCGATCGTCCGCATTACATGCCCCCGGCCTTCGGGATCGTGATGTCCACCGTCCGGTAGCCCGTGTTGCCCGCATCGTCGGCCATCCGGATCGCCAGCACATGCTCGCCGGGCTCCAGGCCCTTCAGTTCGATGACAAAGGTCTCGCGGGTCGTGTCGAACACCAGGTCCTCGGGTACCGTCCCCATCCACTTGTCGTTGCTGTCCACGGTATAATTCACGGAGCTAACCACGCTCAGGGCATCTTCCACCGCCAACGAGANNCAGCTCATAGCGGCCGTCCTCGACGGTCTGGCTGTCCCACTCGAAGGTGTTGGCCAGCAGTTCGTCCTTGAGCAGGATCCACGGCGTCCGACCCTGCCGCCGCAATTCCAGCTTGTACACCAGCGTATCCTTGTTGCGGTCCACCGCCTCAAAGGCCGTGGCCAGCATACCCGGCTTGCCCTTGACACGCGTCACATTCACGGTGTTGACCACCGGCGCCAGGTTGCCCACCACATGCGCCACCGTCACTGCATCCACCCGCGGCGTCGCGTCCGGTTTGCCGGACTTGAGCGTCAACTTGTACTGGCCAAATCGTCCCACGGGGCAATTCAGCGTCGCCGCCGCCTTCAACTCCACCGCCTCGCTCCACGGCGAAAACGACGGGTCGTTCGGCTCGCCGATATTCCCGGTGCGGGCCGACATCCACACCGAGCAGCCGTCGGGAATTGTCGCCTCCACCTGCAGCTTGCCCCACCGCGCCGGCTGGCCGGCGTCGATCAACTCCGAAAGGTAACTGCCTTCTCCCGCGACCGCATCCGACAGACGGACCAGCTTGGCCGGGTTGGCACACCCCAGCCATATTCCATCTTTTCCTATCGCCAATGACGTTATTTGCGTGCTCTGCTTTTCCTCATACGCCAGCGCCCGCTTCTCCATCACCGGGTCCACCGTGAAAACCTGCGCGGCGTTACCCGTTCCCACGAGCAGCCCCTCGCCCCGTAATCCCAGCGCGTACAGTACCGACATATCGCTAAAGAGGTCCATCACCGTCCCCTGCGGGTCGATCCGGTAAATATGCCCGGCCGACTTGGGCAGCGATCCCCGCTTGGGGGCTACTCCCGGCGGGCCCGCCGGCACCGCCGGCTTTTCGGTGTTGGGAATCTTCAGCTCCACCGCCTTGGGGTCTTTGTCCTTGGGGGCTGCCTTATCGTCCGGCCGTCCGGCCGCAGCATCCGACGACACCGGGTTGTACGCCACCTTCTCGCGCGTCACTTCGGCGCTCGTCGCGGTCGCGTAGAGATACCCTTGCTCGTCCAGCGCCAGGGCCGTGATCTCATTTTGTTCGCTGTCATACAGCACGGTCATTTTGCCGTCCGGCGCGATCCGCAGCACCAATCCGCGCTCATCGCACCCGGCATAGATCGTTCCCTTATCATCCACCGCCAGCGATAGGATGTTGTGGTCCTTGCCCGCGTACACCACCTGGGGATTTTTGCCGAACGGATCCAGCCGGAAAATCTTGCCGTCCGGTCCCGTCCCCAAATAGAGGTTGCCCACACCGTCGACCGCGATGGCATGGATGTACTTGACGCCCTCCAGCTCAGCCAGCGTCTGGGCCTGTCCGTTCTCGAAGCGAATCAACTTGGCCTGTTTGCCGCTGATCCCGGCGACCAGCCGATCCGCCCGATCGATCACCATCGCGAACACATATTCCTGCACGACGGGCTCCACCGGTTCGGTGACCTTGCCCGCATCGGGCTTATCGGCGGGCTTTTCCGCCTTCGAATCAACCGCCTTCGACTCGGTCATCTCACAGGCCTTGGGCTCCACCGCCGCCGGTCCCTTGAGCTTATCAGCCTTCTCCACCCCTTCGGCCGGCTTGTCGGCCTTCTTGTCCTCATCCTTCTTCGGTTCACCTGCGGCCGGATCTGCCAGCTTGTCGGCGACCGGTTCCTTCGGCTTTTCGATCGGGTAGATCTGCTCGGCCTTGCCCTTGAGCACACGGAAAATCTGCCCGTTGGGGCTGGTTCCCACAAACACGCTGCCGTCCGGGCCGACCGCCATCGAATGAATCGCCCACGCCTTTTCCAGCAGCTTCCCGAAATCGATCGTCATCGACTGCCGTGCCAGCCGGACCGTCCCCTCCGAATCGACCTGCGTCCGGTCCGTCTTGCCCTTGAGGAATTCCGCCGCCGTCGAATGCTTGGTCACTTCCGAGGTCACCGCCCACGCCGACCCCGCCATTGCCGCCACGATCACCGCCACGCCCAGCCGCCGCATCATCGTCATACTCCTATGGATTCTGTAAATAGTAGAGGATTAATAATTACTTCGGTTCCACCACCAACCGCATTGTCTTGGCCCCCCGGACGACGAATCCGGTCTCAATCTGTTTTTCCACCCGCCCCATCACCGGCTGCAGCTCCACCGTCCGCCGCGGATCCTGCATCAACAGGGCCTTCGTTCCCGGCATTCTCGGCAGTTCCGTCTGCTCGATTGCCAGCCCCGACGGCGGCAGCGACAGCACGACATAGATACGGTCCCGCCGGATCGCCACCAGCGTCCGGATCGCCGACACCATCGTCTCCAGATCGTACGCCGTAAACCGGTACATACCCGTCTTCCGCAGGTACTTCTCGTAATCGTCGGCGCCAGCCACCAGTAACTCATACGGCCCCGGTCCCAGGTCGGTGGGAATCGTCAACTCCGCCTGTCGCAATTGTTTTTGCGATCCGATCGTTTGCAACCGAACCGTCAATTTCAGCGACTCGCCCGCCTTGACCTTGGGATCCGACAACTCCACATCCGCGATCACCGCCTGCGTGTCTTGCGCCGTCACTTGCACCCCGAATGACATCGCCCCGAACTGGACCTTCGCATAGCGGTTGTTCATCAGCATCCCCATGATGCTGCTCGCCTCGGTCAAGAGGTCCGTCAGCTCCCGTCCGCTGGAAACATTGTCCAGCACGATCGGAGCAAAGCCCTTGACCTCAATCCGCCCACGGTATCGCACCGTATGCTCTTCCGGCGCCGAGCCCTGCATCATCCCAGCCCCCGAGATCGCCGACTGCAGGATTAGTGGCCCGCGGGATGGATCGGCCGCCATTCGGCAATCGTACCGCCGCACCTTCGGGTCGTTGAAGTACTCCACCTCGATTGAAAGCGGAATCAGCGGCGGTATCTGTCCCACCCGCCCCATGATCCCGCAGTTCTCGTCGAATTGCAGCGTCCCCACGATCTTGCCCTGCGATGAAAACTTGAACGACCGCGTCAAGCTCGGCACCACCACATGCACCGTCCCCGTCGCGATCGGCAGCTCGATGGGGCCCATCCCGGTGAACGAATGGCCGAAGGCGTAGATCTTCCCGTCCGCCACTTCCGTCACCGTCCCCGTCGCCGCCATCGTCATATCCCCCGACAGCAGCGGCACCGCGATCACTCCCCCCGGCACAAACAGGGGCCCGTCGGCATTCGTTCCCGCCGTCTCGGTGGCCATCTCGCCCCCGCCCGGTATCGCCAAAAAACCCGCACCGGCCAATGACTCGCTCATCTGCCGGCATACCCGCTCCGGCAGCGAAGTCACCAGCGGCATCATCGCCATCGTCCCCGCCGCTGTCGGCGAAAACCGATTGTGCAGATATTCCTGATATTGTCGCCCGAATTCCTTCAAATCCACCACCGGCCCCACCGCCACGCCGCCTGCGGGCATCGCCGCGCTGCCCGGCCCGGCCGTACCGATGTCCAGCATGTATTCGATCGGCGTGACAAAATACAGCGGCTCTTTGCCCCCGGTAAATCCCGCCGCCAACGCCCCCGCCATCCGCCCATCCAAATACACCGGCGATCCGCTGCAACCGGCTACCGCACCGGCCTTCTCCGATATCGGATCTTTGGTCCGGACCAGAATCGCATCCCGCGCCGGCTGCCAGTTCGGCACCACGCTGATCACCTCCAACGGGAATTTCTCCACCGCCTGGCCGGAAAACACCGTCAGGAAATACCCCTCCATCCCCGGCTTGATCTCCGAAATGGAGATGTACCGGCTCTTGTCCATCCCCCATGCCCCGTCGCCGCAGACCCCCAGCGCAATGAAAATCAAAAGGATCACGGCTCCACTGGCCCCGGTCGGGGCCTTACACGGTTTCCAGCACTGTCTGGTCATAGTCGTCCCTGCTGGCTGATGGTCGATTTTTCATGCTCCGGCCGGCCCATTTCCTCTCCGGCCGGCGGATTGTAGCCGACCCCAACCTTCTTGGCAAGGAAAAGCTTGCATTGTCCAAGGTTTCCGATATACTGAAGGGTCTGTTACAGGGCCGCTACCGCCCGTCCGGATGACCGACGGACCCGGCCCAAACCGTTTTTAGCTAAAGGAATGTCCATGGATACCGAACATCGCCATGAATTAAAGACAAATGAACTGGCCGACTGGATCGTTCATGTCCCACAGTTCTTCCGGGAAAACCTTCGCTGGATCCTCGGCGGCTCCCTGATCATCATCGCCGCTCTGGTCTTCGTGTTTGGCCGCGGTATCCGCGCCAACGCCTTCGATTACCAGCTTGGCCAGACGACCAGCCAGATCGAAGCCCTCCAGCGCGCCCAGCTCATGGTCATCCAGAACCAGATGCAGGACAACCCCGCCGTGATGGATACGCTGTTCTCCTCGGCCAACAAGCTGGAAATCTCCGCCCAGGAATCCAAGTATCCCTCGCTGGCCGCCCTGGCCCTCATCAAGCGCGGCGATGCCCTCCGCATGGACCTGCACTACAATGGCGAAGACGCCGACGCCTCTGTCGTTCAGTCCCGCCTCGATGCCGCCCGCAAGGCCTACAATGACGCTCTCGCCAAGGCCAAGGGTACCCCTAATGAAGTCGAGTTGACCGCTCTGGCCCAGTTCGGCCTGGCCATCACCTCCGAAGAGGCCGGCCAGTTCGACCAGGCCAAGGCTGCCTACAAGGCCATCGTGGACAACGCCGAATATGCCATCACCCCCGTCGTCCGTCAGGCCCGGCACCGTCTGTCGATTATGGATGAGCAGAAGGAACAATTCACCTTTGTCGATGCACCCAAGCCCATTCCCCAGCCGGCCCTGACGCCCGGTTCAATGGTTCCGGTTCCGGCCCCGGTTACTCCGCCCGCTGCGACTCCTGCGCCGACAACTCCTGCGCCTGCCGCAACACCGGCCCCGGAAACACCCGCCCCGGCCGCACAGCCTGAAGCCAAACCCGCTGAACAGCCCGCGGCGACTCCGGCTCCGGCTCCCGCGCCTGCGCCGGCCCCTCAACCGGAGGCAAAACCGGCCGAACAGCCCGCTGCCACTCCTGCCCCGGCTCCGGCCGCACCGCAGGATAATCCCAAGCCCTAGTAACTTGTGGCCATGAGCGACGATCAGATCCAACCGACCGACCCCGAGGGTATCGACGCCGAGGTGTTCGACGAAGAAATCCTCACCCACGAAGGGGACGAGCGGGTTGGCGAACACCTGCGCTTTCGCGTCGGCAACAACATCAAGTTCCGGCGTCTGGACCGCTATCTCCGTGGCCGCTTCAGCCAGTTTAGCCGCTCGCGCCTTCAGCAACTCATCCGCGAGCAGGGCGTCAATGTCAACAACAACCCCGCCAAGCCCAGCCACTGCCTTTCGACCGGCGACGAGATCGACATCATTCTGCCCCCGCGCGAACTCCGCGAGCTGACGCCGGAGAATATTCCGATCGATGTGCTCTACGAGGACGACGAGCTGCTGGTTCTCAACAAGCAGGCCAACCTGCTCGTCCACCCGGCCCGCGGCTACAAGAACGGCACGCTCGTCAACGGCCTGGTCTTCCGCTATGCCGACCAGCTCTCCACCGGCCGCAATCCCTTCCGCCCGGGTATCGTCCACCGCCTCGACCGCAACACCACCGGGGCCCTCGTCGTCGCCAAGACCGATCAGGCCCACTGGAAGCTCTCCCGCCAGTTCGCCGACCGCACCACGCGAAAGACCTACCTGGCCGTCGTCCACGGCACCCCCGAGCTGGCCTCCGATCGCATCAATGCCCCGATCGGCATGAACCCCCGCCACCGCGAACAGAGCATGGTCCGCGACGACGGCAAGGAATCCGTCACCTGCTACGAAGTCATCGAGTGCTTCCGCGGCTATTCCCTCGTCGAGCTGGACCTCAAAACCGGCCGCACCCACCAGATCCGCGTGCACATGGCCCACATCAAGCACCCCGTCGTCGCCGACGACATGTACGGCGGCAAGCCCGTCTATCTCTGGCAGCTCAAGGACCTGCCCGCCGCCACCGAAGAGCCCGTCATGGCCCGCGTCGCACTCCACGCCTGGAAGCTGACCTTCACCCACCCCATCAGCGGAGAACGCATGAGCTTCGAGGCCCCTGTCCCCCCCGACCTCCTGAATTTCCTCGACCTGCTCCGCACCCACCGTAGCCCCGGCTCCCGCCCCAACCTTCGCCTGGCCTGATAGTTCCATCCAAACATTGACAACCGGCTGAGAATTTGCGATAATCCTTATATTGATCGAAAGGCCGGAAAATCATGAGACTGAAAGTTGATGAACAGGCCGACGCGTTGTATCTGACCTTGAGCGAATCAGCCGTAACAGAATCCGAGGAGGTTTCTCCGGGGATCATCATGGATTATGATGATCAAGGCCGGGTCATCGGCGTCGAATTGCTCCATTTGTCCACACGGGCACCCGGTGCTGACCTGCGCCGCCTCCTATTTGAATCGGTCCCCCTCGCCGGATAACGAACCTGGGGTTAGGAGTTTTTTCCATTCCTTGCGAGTCGATTCCGTATCGGATATAAAGCTTGTCGAACCCAATACGGAGATTACTCATGATTCGACTGTGTAACCGGATTTCAATCGTGATGTTGGGCGTCGTTCTGCTGCTGGCCTCGGCGACTTTCACCCTAGCCGATATGGCCGCCGACTCGCCGGTGAAGTTCCCTAAAGAAGGCGCCCTGCCCTCCAAGTACCCGCCGGACCAGCCCGCCAAAGACGGCCAGGCCCCCGAAGAGGGTTACTACCTGTTCTCCACGCCCGAACGCTCGGTCGAACAGATCGACAAAATCCAAGCCGAAATGGTTCAGGGCAAGTTCACCCCACCGCCGACTGACTTCCAGTATCTGGCACGCACCCGCCGCATCCTTACCGAAGGCGGCAAGCTCAACATCCTGGCCGTCGGCGACAGTATCGTCAACGACACCATGCGCTCCGGCTGGGTCGCCAAGCTCCGCCAGGCCTACCCCAAGGCCGAGATTAGCGCCGCCGCCTATGTCCGCGGCGGGGGCGGCTGCCAGCACTACAAGGAAGAAGGCCGCATCGCCAAAGTCGTCGTTCCCCGCAAGCCCGACCTGGTCTTCATCGGCGGCATCAGCCAAAAGGATATCGACAGCATCCGGGCTGTCATCTTCCAGCTCCGCGCCGCCTTGCCGGATGTGGAAATCCTCCTGGCCACCGGGGCCTTCGGCACCGCCGACCCCCGCGTCCCTGAGGAACTGGCCAAGGCCGCCCACTCCGGCACCGGCCCCTACGGCCAGGCCCTCAAGCAACTCGCCGCCGAACAGAAATGCGCCTACCTCGATATGACGACCCCCTGGGTCGAATACATCCGCTCGGCAAACGTCCACCCGCACGTTTTCTACCGCGACCGTGTACACGCCAACGAATTCGGCGAGCAAATCCTGACCAAGATCCTGATGGCGTTCTGGACCGCGCCGGACCATCCCGAGTTCGCCTGGCTCCCCGAACGCCTGGAGTGGTTCCAGGACCTCAAGTTCGGCTTCATGATGCACTGGGAGCCTTACAGCCAATGGGGCTGCATCGAATCGTGGCCGCTGGTGGAGGAGGACAAGTGGGCGCGGCCCGACACTTTGCCGGCGTGGACCGAGCGCGGGAAGGACATGGAGCGGTTCAAGCGCGATTATTGGGCGCTGCCGAAGACGTTCAACCCGGTGCAGTTTGATCCGCGTCCCTGGGCGCAGGCCGCCAAGGCCGCGGGCATGAAATACGTGGTGTTCACCACGAAGCACCACGACGGGTTCTGCATGTTCGA